>JAHHLP010000311.1 GCA_018679295.1 Rhodothermia bacterium | reverse complement strand
GTCCTCGGAATCCTGCTCGCCGGGCTGCTCACCCTCGTCGCCGGAATCAGATTCGGATTCGTTCTGCTCGCCCTCCGGCTTCTCCTCAGTAAGGGAGGAGGTAGCCTCGCGTATCTCTTTCTGGCGTTCGGCCAGCTCTTCTGCCCGCCGCGCCGCCTCCTCCAGACCCTGGTAGGCCTGCAGTCGCTTGAACAGGTCGAGTGCGCGCTTGAGACGTTCTTTGAACTGTTCCTCGCTAAACTCGAAGTCATTCATCGACTCCTGCATCTGTTGCAGGTCGAGGCTCTGCATGGATTCGCGAAGTTTTTGCAGCGCTTCGATCAGTTCGGGGGAATTGATCTCATCGATGGCTCTTCGCAGCTGCTCGAACATCTCGAGTGTTTCCTCGCTTACCAGGCTATTCTGCTGCATCTTTTCAGAGAGATCCTGCAGGCCGGAGGAAACGTTGTCGATGTTCTTTTCAAGCTGCTCCTGCATCGATTCGATCTGGTCGAGCCGCCGTTCGTCGTCCCAGTCGGATTCGGGCTTCTGCTGCAGCTCACGCCTCAGCTCTTTGAAGCGGTCTTCTATTTCGTCCGCAGTTTCAACGAAGTCCTCCAGCTTGTTGGACGCGTCCTCAGCTTCCTCATTCATTTCCTGATACCGCTCCGCCAGTGACGGCATCACGAGACGATGAATCCGCGAATCAGCCGACTTGAAGCTGGCATACGAATCGTTGTCCCAAACTCGAACGAAGTATTCGATTACGTCACCAGGAACAGGCCCACCTGAACCGCCAGAGACGGACCATTCTTTGGCAATCACCTGATCGAGTTCAAATCGAGATTCGACGTCGATGGGCATCTCGGCAAAGCTGTCCTCGGTGACCCCGAATCGACTTTCAGCCAGTCGATAGAAGAGCGACATTTTGGAGAATCCGAAATCGTCTATGATGCGCGCGAGCACGTTAATTTCAAATGGCTCCGAGAGCTCCGCGACCTGCTCCGGCGAAACGATCACGACAGATGGCCGCGCGTCATCCAGGAGTTGGAGGCGATACTCGATCGGGCTCTCGTTCTTGATTCCGTCGTCGGTGGTTAGCTCCACATGATAGGTGCCTGCGCGCGTGAGCCGAAAACGCCCCGATGCGGTAGCATCTTTCAGCTCGAGTGGAACGCTATTTCCGTCATCAAATACCACCTCGGCACCCACGGTTTCTCCTCCGCCGAGGCTTACAGAGACGTCGATGATGGAGCCCGGCAACGCAGTAACGTCTCCAACGTCCGGATCCATTCGGACCGTCCCGATCCTGGAATACCGCGGGTTCGTGACGGTTACGGAGAGTTGCCGCACAAGCGGACGGTCCAGCACCGTGACGGCATACCATCTCGATGTCACATCGCCTGCGACCGCGCGATACTCGAAGGGACGCCGAATGTTGGTCTCCACCACGAAATAGTCCGCGGCACCATCGCGTCTGTCGGCCTCAACGCGTTCGAGGTTCTCACTACTGCGTTTGATCTCGACCACCGGTGCTCCGTCGGACCTTCCGGCTACGGTCACTTGAATCGCCACCGAGTCGCCACGGAGAACCTGCACATCACCGGGCGAAATAATGAGAGTAAAAGGGGCGGGACGTACAAAGGCGGTCATCGGCTCCATGAGACGGCTGGTGGCTGCACCGAATGGTCCCGGAGCCGCAAGGATGAACATCGCAAGCAGGATGAGAGGAGCTGCGCCGTACTTGAGAGCCCGTCGCAACCCGCCGAAGGTCTCCACGCGATCGAACGAGGACTCGCGGAACGGTTCGTACAGCGCATGCAATGCTTCCTCCACCATCTCCCGCGGGCTGCTGGTGTGCTTTCCGCCGGCGAGGTGAAGAAACGCTACCAGCCGATCGCGCGCCGGTGGAACAGCTTCCTCAACACGATGAGCAATCTCCTCTGTGGACTGACTTCGCAGGACGCCGAGCAACCGAAGAAGTGGCACAACCAGAAACGCAGAGCCAACCACAAAAAGCCCCAGCGCCCCGACGACCATCACGGTTATCCGAAAAGGCGGCGACAGCCAGAAGCTTGCCTCGATCAGAGCGGCCATAAACCAGAAGGCCGCTAAACAGGCAATCGTGATGACCAACCCCATCAGCAGGCGAGCCTTAACGATGCGCCTGCCCGCGGCACGAAGCCTGGCACGCGTTGCGTCAATGATCTGTAGAGTGCGTTCGCTCACATTCCAAGGTTGTACAGAGATCTCTTTACCTACGCTACGTCCGCGAGTTTCGTTATCGTCTGCAAGGTCAAAAACAATTGCCGGACGATTAAAAGCCCAGACGATCAGACAGAGAATGACCCGAATGACCCACTAACGCACACCGAAGTCGAATCGTATATTCTCGGAACGAACACAGTTGTTAGAATCGACGGGAGTACCCGGGCTGGTAAGCGTGCATAGGCAATACGTCAGGCCCAAGTCTTGAGCGGCCGAGTGCTTTGAGGACACCCAGGGGTGATGTAAACGGAGGAATTTTATGGACGAAGTAATTAGTGTGATTCTTGGTGGAGGTGCAGGAACGAGGCTCTATCCGCTCACACTGCACAGGTCGAAGCCCGCTGTTCCGCTGGCGGGCAAGTACAGGCTGATCGACATCCCGATTTCAAACTGTCTCAATTCTGACATCAGCCGGATTTTTGTTCTGACTCAGTTCAACTCGGCCAGCCTGAACCGACATATAGCGATGTCCTATCGGTTCGACAGGTTTCGCCACGGTTTCGTCAACATCCTTGCAGCCGAGCAGACTCCGGTGTCCAAGGACTGGTTTCAGGGTACTGCGGATGCAGTACGGCAAAGCATGCAGCACCTGGCGAATTACAACTACCGGTTTGTGCTGGTATTGTCTGGAGACCAGCTCTATGCCATGGATTATCGCGAGATGATTGATCATCATGAGGAAACCGGCGCCGACATATCGATTGCGACGATCCCTGTGACCGCGTCCGAGGCACCCGGCTTTGGCATCCTAAAGACCGACGAAACATCGGCCATCACCGAATTTCATGAGAAGCCTCCGCTCGATGAACTAGATGGCAAGGAGAGTCCAGTTTCGGACGAGATGCGGTCGGCAGGCCGCACCTACCTCGCGTCAATGGGTATCTATGTTTTCAACAAGGGTGTTCTGCGGAAGCTGCTGGATGCACAGCCTGACGCCCATGATTTTGGAAAGCAGATCATTCCTTCCGCAATCGACAATATGAAAGTGGTCAGCTTCTCGTTTGAGGGCTACTGGAGCGACATCGGTACAATTCGTTCTTTCTACGATGCAAACCTGATGCTCGCGAAGGAGGAGCCTGACTTCGACATGTACAACCCGCAGATGCCCCTTTATACAAACGCTAGAATGCTGGCCCCAGCCAAGGTCGAAAACGCGAGGATAAAAAGGTCCATAATCGCGGAAGCGTGTGTCATAGTGGACGCTGAAATCGATAACTGCGTCATTGGGCTGCGGTCCTTCATTGGCCCCAAAGCAACCATCAGAAATACTGTGTTTATGGGGGCCGATTACTATCCGTGGACGAAGGAGGGTATTCGCGAGAATGAAGGAGGACCCACCAGTCCCGGGGTTGGCGCAGGCGCGACGATTGAGAACGCGATCATTGACCGAAACGTAAGCATCGGAGCTGGTTGCACAATCAGTAATGCTGAGGGAATACAAGAGGGCGAGGGAGAGGGCTTCTACATCCGCGATGGCATCGTCGTCATTGCGAAGAATGTGGCGATTCCCGAAGGGACCGTGATATGAGTTCGGTGTCTTAGTAATTTTTAGACTCTAGCGTCCAATCTGCTAACTCTCGTGTTACATCCAGCGAGCCCAGAATGATGACTCACAAACGTTCCATACCGATTGTCGTTGCTGTACTAATGCTTTCTCTGGTCGGGTGTCGAACCTATGGTGACTACGGGTCCGTAGAAAAGACGGTCAACAAGATCTCGGAAGCGAATGAGGCATTTGCACGGGCATTGGACCGGGCACAAAGCAACGCGGAGTCCCTGCGGCGCGCGGCGCAATCTGCCGTGGCGCTCGACCACTACGCGGAAGCGTACGAGGCCATAGTTGCCGAGCACGGTGAAATGGTTGAACGACACGAGAAGGCGTTCGATGATCTGCCCCGATCCGTCTTTCGGTACAGTGCCTCGAATCGGCTGCTGGGGTCCGTGGTGTCGGAGCAGAACATGATCGGAAATCGTTATGCCGGAGTAGCGCGTGAAGCGGCGCGAGCGGTTGGGCTTGAGTCACTGGATGATCCTCGCCCTCCGTACAATTACGTGTTCGTTCCCCCGTACTTCGAGCGCATTCGCTATTCGGTCGGATCGCCCGCGCTGGACGAAGTCATCCGACAGGCAGGTTAAGCTGGGCTCGTCGAGCTTAGGCTTCGTAGCAGCAGACCGGCGCCTACCCTCACAGGGTTTGAGTCTGCGGATCGTAGAACAGGTCGGGGGGCATGCCAGTCTGCAGGAATGGATGTTGGTTACGTTCCGGCTAGCGGTTGGTTGGACGTGATTGCCCCGTCGGACCGCTCAACGACATAACTCGTAGCAACGGGCGGTTCGGCAAACATGCTCTTGGTCTCTTTCCATGTTGTCTCGAAAAGAGTAGTGGCCCGGTAGTCGTCCAAGTGATCCTGCGAATCCCACACGCTGTAGGTTGTGAACCGGGCAGGGT
>JAHHLP010000075.1 GCA_018679295.1 Rhodothermia bacterium | reverse complement strand
CAGTTAGGCCGGTATCGATAGAAGACAGTGAGTCACCGAAGGCCTACACCCCAGGTCGATGGACGAACAACGAGATCTGAGGGCGCCTTGCATCCAACCTCATTGGCTAGAAGTCCCAAACGGCGAGTCCTTGGCCAACTCAAAACACCCAGGCGCTGCCGCCCGCCACTCGTCAAGAACCTGGTTGAAGTCGTCCTCGCTCTCGGCGTCGACCAGCAGCGTGTCGCGCCCGTCGGGGGACACCTCCCATCGAACGATCTCCAGACGTCCCGAAGCGAATAGGCCCGCGTCCCGCAACCTCGTCGCCACTTCAAGGCGTTGATGGGACGACAACGACGCTGTTGTGTCCCAATACAATACGAATAGCATAGTGATTCCCCCGGCCGAATGGCAGGCGCCGAACGGCGAACGGAAACGAAGTTGACACCAATGGTACGGACAGTACCGGGCTAGCGCAAAGTTTTCTCCTTTGATGATGACTGACCACGACTTGATGTTAGCGCCGGCATCCCGGTAGATTTCCGACACATCTCACTAGATCCCAACTACCATGCAGACCTACGACCACATCATCCTCGGAACCGGTCAGGCAACAGGAACGCTTCTCGGTGGCCTGCTGCCGTCGGGCGACAAGATCGCGGTGGTCGAGGGTAACCTCGTCGGTGGTACATGCGTGAATACGGGTTGCACGCCAACGAAGACACTGGTGGCGAGCGCACGCGTTGCGCACGTGGTCAGGCGGGCGCCCGATTATGGAATCCATCCTGGCGGACTCGACATCAACTTTCCCGAGGTGATGGCCCGCATGAATCATGTCCGCGGAGACAGCCACTCTGGTATGGAGAAATGGCTGACCACGGAGGAGCAGATTACGCTGTTCCGATCGTGGGGCTCGTTTGAAGGCCCTGGACAAATCCGCGTGGGCGACGAGATCATCGAAGGGGATCAGATCTATATCAACGTCGGCGCCCGCCCGCGCGTACCCGACCTGCCGGGCCTCGACGACGTGCCGTGGCTCGACAACGCCCGTTTGCTCGACCTCGACGTACTGCCAGAGCATCTCATCATATTAGGCGGCAGCTATATCGGCCTGGAGTTCAGCCAGATTTTCCGGCGATTCGGCTCGAAGGTGACCATCCTCGAGCAGGGATCACAAATTGTTTTTCGGGAAGACGAAGACGTCGCCGAGGCCGTGAACTCGATTCTCACAGATGAGGGCATCGACATCCTGCTCGAAACAAAAGCAATCGAGGTGTGCACGCAGTCACACGCTGGGATAGTGGTCACTGTCGAACAGACCGGCGAGCGGACGGAGATCGAAGGGTCACACCTTCTGATTGCGGCAGGTCGCGTCCCAAACTCGGATCGACTGAATCTCGATGCCGCAGGTATTGAAACAGATGACCGGGGATACATCGTCGTCGATGATCACTGCCGCACGACCGTCGATGCAGTATTTGCGGTCGGCGACGTGAACGGCAAGGGCGCCTTCACTCACACGTCGGTGAACGATGCCGAGATTGTCCTCGACCTGACGCGCGGAGGATCCCGCAGGCTGTCGGACCGGATTCCGACCTATGCCCTCTTCATCGATCCAGCGCTGGGCCGCGTGGGATTGACCGAGAGGGAGGCGTTATCACAAGGTTACAACGTACTCAAGGCGACGCGGCCGATGTCACGCATCAGCCGCGCCAAGGAGATGGGCGAAACGAAGGGGTTCGCGAAGCTGCTCGTCGACGCGGACACCGACCTGATTCTTGGCGCAGCCATCCTCGGCCCGGGGGGCGATGAGATCGTCAACATGTTCGCCGCCTACATGTACAGCGGCCGGCCATGCCGAGACTACCGCAAGTCCGTCCTGATCCATCCGACGATCTCGGAACTCATGCCATGGATACTCGACACGCTCGAGCCCGTAACGGATGACTAGCCGGGTCTCGCCGACCTGAAATACCTGCAGCTGACGCGGCTCGACGTACTAATCGGTGCCTTCAGGCGAAGATTTGCTGGTCGTGGCGTCGCTCACGTATTCGCGCAGCAGTACGATACCCGCCGACTCGCCAGTCCCCATTGATACGCGAACCTCTACACTGTCGCCCGAAGAAAGGGTGACGGGCCGTTTCAATGTGTCGAATCCCAGCGCGCCGACCGAAAGCAAATAGTCCCCGGGCGGGATATCCGAGATTCTGAACACGCCCTCAAGATCAGGAACGATCGGTCCCGACGAAAACACCTCGCCGCTGACCGCGACCTTCGCAAACGGGATCGGATAAACATCGCCGTCCAGCGTTTCGGTGACTACACCGTAGACCGTCGCCTTCTGACCATATGCTGATCCGGCCGAAAACAGTAACAGGGTGACCATCAAGGTCAAGAGTCGAGACATGTGCGGGATTGCGGTGTCGATGGTGCGGAAAGGGCCATGAGATGTGATAAATAGTTACGGTCTTTCGAATGAAAAAGCTCCCCAACCTATTCAGCCCATTTCGCGGACAAATCGCGGCACCTGCACGGCAGGACCGTTCAGCCCCCAAATTCGGCCGTTCAGCAGATGGTACCTGGCGTCCCCGTAACCATCCGGAGACCGCTCGTAATCCACCTTAAACGGTTTTTCACATTTTCCACCATCGTCGAAAAGGGGAAACGATATGACTACGCGAATGAGAATCGGAGGGCTTCTGACAGCGGCCCTCCTCATTGGTTCGACCGCGGTTGCAAACCCGGACGACGACGACAAGAAGCTGCTCAAGATGCCTGCTCCCGTTCATCAGATGACTGTTGAGCAGTGGAATTCTTTCGGCGACAACCTCGAGCGCGCCATCGCATCCGGCCATGATGGACTTCAGAACGGCGCCATGAGACTGGCCATACAGCATTCCGACTTCGTCGATATCGATGGTGCGACGATCGATCTGATGCGCATCTACCGAAATCATTCCAACGACAACGTGCGTCGTCTGGCAGTCGTCACGCTCGCCTCAACTGGAAACCGTATGGCGCTGAACTATCTGCGCCTCCACATTCCGTTCGAGCAATCGAAAGTTGTGAAGCGCACAATGGCCGCGGCCGTATCGGCACATTCGTGACAACTGCGACTGGACTGTTGTGTTGGAGTGGCTGCGCAGAAGTAGTTGTGAGTGACGTCGCACCCTAGCGGGCTCGCTGGTGTGACGTCACTCCTCACTGACCTCCGGTTCGTGAACCTCAACAACGACTTCAAGCCCGTAGACGCTCTCAAACAAGTCAGCGTCGCGCATCGCACCCCAGACATCCAGCTGCGGATCCCCATCGGTGTGCAGCTCTAGCAGCAGCTTGCTCTTTCTCACGGAAACGTCCAGCCGTTCTACATTCTGAAAGTGGCTACGGTCGAGACCTTCGGCTAATCGAAGGAGCGCCGCAAGTTTCAGAATCACTTCCAGCCGATCACCTGGAAGGGATTGAAAGTCCGTGTGTTTCTTCTTCGGGAGCGCCTTGCGG
>JAHHLP010000276.1 GCA_018679295.1 Rhodothermia bacterium | reverse complement strand
GCGCTGCGATGAGGATGCTCTTCCACCCAAATCCGGCTACGGCAAACGTTGTCGGATCGAAGCCGCTCTCCTTGAATCCGTCGGTGTTCTCAAAATCGACGTACCGGAGGTCAGCCGCCACCATCAGCCGGTCCATATCGGAATAGGCGACTCCAGCCGAAATGATCATCGGGTAGTCGAGATTGAACGCGAACTCGGTTCCCGGATTAATGTCCTCCGAAGTGAATTCGAAATCGCTGAACCACTGCGGGCTCTTGAATGAGATTCCACCACTCAGCCCGTTCGAGCTCTTCGCATGCAGTCCCACCTGAAACCCAAAGCCGATGGCACCCTCCTGCGGGCCATCCGGATAGAGTCCCGTGTTCGGATCGGGCGGCGCGGCCGGGAAGGGTGTCACATTCAGGAGTGCGTAGTTGATCGTAGGGGCAAATCCTATCGAGACCTGATCACTCAGTTCGTACGCGATGGTTGGGTTGACCTGCAGCAGCGCAAATGAAGACTCGATTGCACCGAAGCCAAATCCGCCCTGCGCCTGCTGGGGAGTGACGATCAGGTTTGCCGACGTGTTGAGGTTGCCCTGGCCATCAAAAGGTGGCGGGTCCGCGGCGTAGTCCACGCCGAAGCCGCCGACAAACATGGCGCCGAGACCGAATGTGACAGGCGAGTCATTAAACTTGCGGATGTATCCGATTGCCGGGATCGGAAACGGTCCCGCGTCGCTGTCCGTCGCTCCGGATACTGCGGCCGGCGGGAGCGGCGTACTCGGCGGGAAGGGGGGCGGGGCGAACCCGAAGGCCCCTGCCTCTACGGATGAACTGATTTCTCCCGTCGGAAACAGAAACTGGATGCTCAGGTCGAGGCTGCTTTCCTCGAGCGCCGAGATCGAAGCGGGATTCCAGTGCACGGAACCCAGAGCCTCGCGAGGAGCGGCCATGCCGGCCCCCGCCATCGCTTGGTCAACTGGTCCCACGCCGTTGAGTACGTGGCCGGATTGTGCGTTCGAAAGGGTCGGCTTGACTGCAAGAAGCAGCGCAAACGCCACGAGCAGTGATACGGCTTTGTATGTTTTCATATTGCCATTCGGGGTTGTTGTAGAAGACTTGATTGCTAGCGGGTCATGCCCGACCACGCAGCATTCCGTTCCAGTAAAGTTGCGGCAGCACGTACAGCTTCAGCGCGTACATCGAGTAGCGTTCGCGCGTCGTGTCAAAGGGAAAGGATGGCATCGGCCTGTTGTCGTAGTCGAACTCGGCGAGAATGAGTCGGCCGAATCCGGTAACGAGCGGACACGACGAGTAGCCCTTGTAGACCTGTCGGTCCTTTATTTCTCCCTGCTGCAGGACCTGCATGAGATGGTCCACTACGACAGGTGCCTGCTTCCGGACGGCTGCACCTGTCTTCGCGTTCGGGGTTGATGAAGCGTCCCCGAGGCTGAACACGTTCGGAAACCGGTTGTGCTGCAACGTTTCTTGATTGACGTCGACCCAGCCCTCCGCGTTTGCAAGCGGACTCTCCTTGATAAACTCGGGAGCGCTTTGCGGAGGAACAACGTGCATCATGTCGAACGGATACTCTTTGTCGTCGATGATCTCGTCCTGCTCGTTGCGGACCCGGATGATGGCCTTCTTCTGTTCGCCGCGTACCTCCACCAGTTCATGCCTCGTGTTGAACGTGATGCCATATCGTGCAATCACCTTCTTGAGGGTCCGCTCGAACTCGGGAACGCCGAAGACGACGGTCCCGGGCGACATAAACTGGATGTCCGTGTCGTCGAGATGGCCGTGCAGCCGCAGGTAGTCGGCCGCCAGATACATTATTTTCTGTGGTGCACCGCCGCACTTGACGGGCGTATTGGGCTGAGTGAAAATGGCCCGCCCACCCTTCAGATTGCGCAGCACTTCCCACGTGTACTCCGAACGCTCAAATCCGTAGTTGCTACAGACGCCGTTTGACCCGATCGTCTCGGCCAGGCCCGGAATCGCGCTCCAGTTCAGCTGAATGCCCGGGCAGACCACAAGCGCGTCGTATCCGATCGTCTTGCCGTCGCTTGTGACTACAAGGTTTTTCTCAGGGTCGAAGCTCGTCACCTTGTCCTTTATCCAGTCGACACCGTCGGGGATGTAGTCCGCTTCGTTTCGGACGGAGATTTCCTTCGGGAAGACTCCGGCACCGACCAGGGTCCAGATCGGTTGGTAGTAGTGTTTCTCGGACGGCTCGATCAGGGCAATCCGAGGGGGGTTCTCGAGTTCACGCAGCCGGGCAGCCACAGTGATACCAGCGGTTCCGCCGCCTACGATGACGACCTGATAGTTCTCGCTCATGATTCGTGGTCTGATGCTGCGTTCAGTTTGAGTTGGTTATGCCGGCGCTCCATTCCCTGGCCAAATTGCTTGGCAAACATGGTCAGGAATCCCAGTGCGCGCCGTACGTCTGGATCCCGTGCGGATTTCAAAGCCCCAAAAAGGGACTGGCTGTACGGTTCTGGTCGTTCGAGGCACAGCTTTTGACATCGAGCCAGTGTATCGCCCAGCATCCCAACAAAACCGATTGCATTGGGGTCGAGTACCTCGTCCAGGGCTTCGACCGCTTCGGGAGCGGTCAGCTTTTCTCCCAGTGCGAACGTGCTGCGAACGCGCGCGTCGATGTCGATCCCCACGCTTTCTGCCCCACGGTAGATCTCGTCGATGGCATCCACCATCATCGCTGCAAAACCGGGCAGATCGTCCAGCATCGACGTAAGCGCCTCGATCTTCTCCATGCGCTCCAGTAGCCCCGTAATCGCGTCCAGCGTCTTTGGCTCGGTGAGCTTGTCTATCATCTGGAGTGAATGGCGTAGCCGGGCATCGACGTCGACCCCATCACTTTGTGCGCGGTCCGCCGCTTCGTCCACCACGTCGGCCACCATGCTTATCGCAGCGGGAGCTTGCGAAATAGCGGTTTCCATCCGCTCGAGCGACCGCTCGATGGCACCCAGGCGATCCAGCAGGCGCCCGATTTGTTCGGCTGTTTCGGGCTTGTCCAGGCGCTCCTCGAGCAGCGCGAGCCCCCGGCGTCCTTCCGTGTTCATATGATTCCGCTCGTCAAGGTTATGTCGTGACCTGCCTCAAGACAGGCTAGAACTCAATAATCGGAAATCGCCCAACCCAAATGTGAAAGATGTACCCTACGAAGCGTGTAGGCATTTTGATTACACCAATTTGGCTGCAACTGGTTGCCTATTTGTTGGTACGACCCAACGCATGCGAAAACACTACGAACACACGCGTACCGACAGCCGGAAGGCCTTTTTTCGGCGGTGCACAATAACCGTGAGATCGAGTATTGCGACGACCGCCCTCGCCGCGGGAACGCTGCTGATCGCCCCAGCAGGGTGCTCGCAGGACTGGCAATGGTCGACGGTCAACCGCATGATCGAGTCCGATTTTCCTGAGGTCAGGCGGATCTCGACGGATTCGCTGTCCCTGATCCTATCCGATTCGACAGTCTTGCGACCGGTCTTGCTGGACACGCGCAAGCGGTCCGAGTTCGACGTCAGTCACATCCCGGGCGCCATCCATGTCGACCCAGACGCGGAGTCGTTTCCGGCTCTCGATTCCCTGGCGGAAGACGTACCGATTGTCGCGTATTGCTCGGTGGGGTATAGATCCTCTGCGATAGTGCGCCGCCTGACGGAAGCCGGCTTTACCAACGCTGCAAATCTTGAAGGCTCGATCTTCAAGTGGGCCAACGAGGGCCGGACCGTCGTTCGGGGAGGTGCCGAGGTCCTCGAGGTGCACCCCTACGATCGCATCTGGGGTCAGCTTCTCGAACCCTCTCTGCGTGCGTACAAGCCGGGAGGTGCCAAGTAGGTTGCCAAACCGGGCGCGTTCGCGGACTAGGGCGCTTCCTCACTTCGATCCTGATCGAGCATCGGCATCCGAAGAAGTCCGGCTACGGTCTCGTGCTCCGGCCCGTCGAATTCGTCCAGGCCGAAATCAATAGCATGCGGATCCGGGCGCAGCCGAAAGGTCCTTGCGATTCGATCCCAGAAGGAAAAGAAGGCGCTGTAGTTGGAATCCGTCTCGGGTCGAAGTCGAGAGTGATGCACCTTATGCATGTCCGGAGTTACTATTACTGACCTGAGCGCTTTGTCGAGGGCGGGACTGATGCCGATGTTGGCGTGGTGGAACTGAACGACCGCGAACATCATCGTTTCGTAGACAAGCAGTTCCCAGACATGGGCTCCGATCAAGAGAATCAGAGGCACGCGCAGCAGTGAGCTGAGAACAATCTCTCCGATATGAAACCTGCTCGCCGTGGTCACATCCATTCGCGTGTCCGCGTGATGCACACGGTGGAACCGCCACAGAAGCGGGACACGGTGATTCAGTCGATGCCAGACATACGTCCAGACGTCAAACAGCAGGATCGCTCCGGCAACATGCCCCCAGTAGGGCAGCCCCGCCGTCGTTTCCAGCCAATTCAGGAGCCCGATACCGCGCTGCTCCGCGTATGTAGCCGTCCACACCCATAGGGCGACGAAGACCAAGGCGATCGCAAGCGAATTGAGAGCGCCGAGCAGGAGATTCTTCAACATGTGCAGCCCGCGCTCGCGCGGGGCCGAGCGGAAGAAGTCGAAGAAAGGGTGGAAGCTTTCCCAGGCGGTGAAGATGACCAAGCCCGCGATCGCCGCCGCTACTTGCAGATTTTCTGGGGACTCGAGGATTTCCTGCATCGATCAAGGTGTGTGGTTTGGGCCCCGGTGCGACTATCGACACTGGCTAGAGGTTTCGCATCGACAAACAAGCCCCTACAAGACCCCTGCGCACGTTTTCTTGCTCTCAAACCGGCCTTCTCGCGTGAAAAACACGGCCTTGTGGAAAAAAATTACCGTCACAACCTGAATGAGCCAATCTCCACCGTCTTATATACCAGTGCACTTCTAGTCAAGCACTTCTGACATTGGGTGGACTAGGATTCGGCCTGGGAAACCGATCCTAGATTCTTGAAGGCCCGGGTTTGGTGGAACCCGGGCCTTTCTGTTTTCTCTGAACACGACCTGCTGGCTTAGAGGCTCGCAGAGCGAACGGCGACAGCGAGTCCCTAATCTGACTTCACCGGGCCCCTAGGATCACCCTTCGCTTTGTTTTCCTCATCCATCCACCGACGCTCTAGCTCTTCCTTGCGCCTCAACGCCTCGTTGCGTCCACTATCCCGGCTACGACTTCCAAGCGTGCTGGAGAGCACCTCAAACAGATAAATTCCGGCGACAAGCCCGGCGGCTGCGCCTGCCACACCAAGAAGCCACATAGTCAGCCTGCGATGTTAACGACGGTACCGCGAGTAATCTCTACGAGGACCCGTGGTGTGAGCCGGAATACGGCATGGGGTGTGCCGGCAGCCGCCCAGATCTCCTCATACTGCAATAGGTCTGTGTCGATCCACGTGGAAATTGTTCGGTCGTGGCCTACGGGCGAGACGCCACCGATCGCGTAACCCGTTGCAGCACGGACAAAGTCCGGGTCGCCCATCGCCACGGGTTCTCCCGCGAGGTCTGACAGCCGTGCGACATCCACGCGGTTGATGCCACTTGCTACGACGAGATAAGGCTGTTCCGAGTCGACGCCTCTGAACACGATCGATTTAGCGATCTGGGCTACGGAGCAGCCGATCGCCAGCGCAGCGTCATGTGCCGTTCGAGCCGACTGGGGCAGCTCGGTGACAGTGAGGTCGACGCCGGCCGCCTCAAGAGCATCCTGAACGCGGCGCGCCGAGGGTTCATTCGGAACGTTCACGTTATTGTCGAACTCGCCTGAATGCCTATCCGAGAAGACGGGATCTGCGATCTAAGAGCGAACGACCGCTCGTCGATGGCCCTTGACACAGCCAGAATACCGTCGAGGTGATCGCACTCGTGTTGCAGAAGCTCTGACATATCGTCTCTCAACACCTCCTCGACCTCGTTCCAACGTTCATCGCGGTACGTAATCCGGCACTGCCGGTGGCGACGCACGCGGACGAGTAGATCCGGGAAACTCATGCAGTCGTCCCAAAGCACGATCTGTTCCGAACCTAGGGGCACGAGCGCAGGGTTGATGTACACCACCGGCGCGTCGGTCTCCATGTAGACGACCCTCTTAAAGACCCCAATCTGCGGGGCGGCGATTGCTCGCCCGGCTCGATGGCGCCGTCGAAAATCGAGGAGCGTATCGCGCAGATCGTCGATCAGGCTTGGGACTGCGTCAAGCTCATGCCGCTCCACCGGAGTGCATGTCTGATGTAGATCCGGATTCCCCAGCAGGAGTATCTCACGAACGGCCATCCACTTGGATGATAATTGATGAGGGGACGCGGCTTCAGAGGCAGGGCAAAGGAGTCCCTAATCCTCTTAGCTGTCGTTCCGAACCCACGTGACCTGTATCGTCTTCTCGGCGTCGCCGTACGTAAACGCGAGGTCGCCATGGTAAGAACGTGAAAGTGCGTCGCCGATCCGCCGTGCAACGTGCACGCCCGTCGTCGTGATCTCAAGACCGTGGTCCTGCTCCTCTATCCTGATAATTCGCTCAAGCGGGTGTTCACCCTTCTCCAGCGACTCGGTGTTCTTGATCAGCCCGATCACTTCCTCGCGGTGGTCGTCAAAAAACGAACCGAGCACTTCTATTATTCCTGCGGGCAGGTTGTCGGCTATTCGCTGACATGCCGGGCATCGCGTTTCGTTTACGGCATCAACGGCATCGTCAACCCACGCCCACCTTCCGCCGGAAAAAACGGCGCTGCAGTCGGGACAAATCGTCGGCTCGGGCGGCTTGCGTCCATTCCGATAAACATCGTGCCGCTTCTGCTGCACCAGACGATCCTTTCTGCCATAGACTCCTTTATACATGGGATACCTCTTCTAGATGGGAATCATAGGAGCTAGTGGAAACACGCGCCGGACGGCGGAACGAGGGCACCGGCCGCAGCCGCTCGCCGGAAAAAGGGGTCGCCCCCGGCGCCGAATGACTCTACTTGACGCGGCGCCAGACCTCTTCCAGGCGCATGTTGCCGATCTGACCGGTGTGATACCACAGACTATCTCCCTCCAGCCTGCAGTGAAACTCAATGGTCAGGCCGACTGTCGGCGCGGACTCGTGGTACTCGACGTACTCTACATATTTCGAAGCGCCGTCGTATTCGTAACGGCCGCCACCGGCGTATACGTCGTCTTCAACGACCCCGCCCACGATCGTCTGTCTGCCGAACGCGAAGTGCGTTTCGTTCAGAATCTTATAGGATGGACCGAGAAATCTGCCGCGATCCAGGGTCGTGTCCGGATAAATTTGACGCTGTGAGACCATTTCCCACGTACCGACCAGCGGATTCGCTTGCTGCGCCAGTACCGTTGTCGAAATGAGCAAAGAGAGAACAAGAACTGTGGTTACTCTCATCTAGTTACCTCCCCGTCAGGGTGTATCACAGTTTGTGATAATCCGTCTTCAGCGTTTGATACTGCCACCTGCTCCGGGCGCGCCTCGCCGCGTTCAGGCGAAGCCTTTCGGCCAGATACTTCTCCTTCGAAGGTATCCGATCCGGCCCTGATTTTCAACCACGGAAGCGGATCTGCGATCCTCATGGCGAAACGGAACAGGGGACCTCACGAGCTACGATCTGGAATACCCGTTGGATGCGATCCAAACGAGCGCAACGCCGACGAAGAGGAGCCCGGACAGAATCGTGGACAATTTGCCCCACTCGAGGACGGCCCCGGCAAAGAGCAGAATGGCTGTTCCGAGCAGCAGCCCGCCAAGGATAATCTCCTTCATGTTCGAACGGGTTTGTGATTGGTAGCTCTTTCTTGCCGCGGACGAGCTAGTCGCCATCGACCCCGAGGTTGTCGAGTATATCATCCGGATCGGTACGGACAAGCGCAAGTATCGCCGCATGATGGACAATGAAGAACGCCTTGCCCTCGTAGCTGATCTCGACGGCGTCCTTCCTCAGATAGAGGGCTACGTCGCCTGCTCGCGCCTGAAGCGGCAGATATCTGACCGCCTCCCGGGATGGCTTCCAGGGCTCATCTTCGCCGAACTCCGGATTGGCCATCAGATAGCCCGGCCCGGTTCGCACCACGCGGCCGCTGGCGACCTTTTCCCTGTCGGTAACCGACGCCGGCAACACAAGACCTGCGGCCGTCTGCTTTTCCCCTTCATCGGGTTCGATCAGGACGCGGTCACCTACGATGATGAGTTCTGCCATGGGTATAGCTCTGGTCTCCGGACGTCAGGCGGTAAACCCGATTTCTCGATGCGAACTGTCACAGAAGGGCTTGTTGGCAGAAGCGCCGCAGCGACAAAGCGTCCCCTTCGTGATTTCGCGCTGTTCTCCGTCTGCTCCAACAATCGTCACCGGCCCCGTGATTCGAAGAAATCCGTTTTCGGCCACGGTGATTGTGAGCAACCCGTCCGCATCGACCATGTCATTCACAAGGACGCCTCCCCGGCCGAGGCCACCCGGGTCTGCGAAGTCACCGTCGACATGACTGTTGTCACAGAACGGCTTGTTTGACGATAAGCCACATCTACAAAGCGCGAGCCGCGGCGTATCGGAGAGAAGCCGCCCTTCGTGGTCCCGCACCTCTACCCGACCGCGGACGCGGATTGGGCCGTCTGCCTGAATAGCCGCCGTGTTCGTGTCGGGCACGGGCTCGGCACCGCCGCCGTCGTGCCGCTCGTATCGAAGTGCTCCGCTCGGGCACCGGTGAATCGTTTCGGCGACGGCATCAGCATCAGCAGCATCCGCATCGATCCAGGGTTTCCGATTAGGATCGAACGCCGATGGAAGTCCGCGAACGCATTCCGCGGCATGAATGCACTTCTTCAGATCGTAGCTGACGCTGATGTCTTTCCCTTTGTAGTGCAGGATCTTCTGAGCCATGTTGGCACCTTGTTGAGGGACACTCTAGCGGCGGTTCGTGGAACGAGCGAGATCCTCAGCCGGCTCGGCCAACAGAAACTCGACGTACTCTCGATACTCTCGGACCAGTCGGGAATAATGCTCGCCTGTTCCGGGTCCGGTGAAGCCGGTATGGATCTTTCGTATTTGGCGGTCGCGGTCCACGAAAATGGTGGTTGGATAGGCGATTACCTGGTTGAGCATCGGGAGCGTTTTGGACGCCTCAACCTTGTTCGACGTGCCCGCGACCAGTAAGTGGTACGGGATGTCATGCCACTTCTGAAATTCATTCACCTGGCGGGCAGCCGCCTCGAAGCCTTCCACGTGTTCGTACATGAGGCTGACGATGTCCAGGCCCTCTTCGTGATAGTCGTCGTAGAGCTGACGCAGAAAGGCTGCTTCGTCGTGGCAATTCGGGCACCAGGTGCCCGACACCGAGACGAGCACCACCTTGCCGTCGAATCGCGAGTCTGAAAACGAAACGAGGTTGCCGCTGGTATCGGGGAATGAAAAGTTGAGTCGGTCGAATCCAGGCTTCAGAAACGTGAGGGCATTGGCATCGGGCAGCTTTGCGTTCTCATTTCGTACCGCCGTCCATGTTTCGTGCCAGTGCGTGCCCGACCAGAAGTCGCCGCGCATCACGCCATCGTCTTGCACTTCCGCATGAAAAAGAAAAGCATGGTATCCGTCAAAACAGGAGAGACGGATCTCGTTTCCCTGGACGTCGCCCGCGAGATACCGGTAGTCCCCGGTCTTCGTTAGGAACGTGCCGAGCAGAAGGCTGCCGTTCTGTTTGAATTCACCCACGGCCGGTGTTCGCTCTCCAGATTTGGTTCTAAAGACAACCTCCCACCTGCCGGTGACATCGACGGTTGGCGTTATGCCGAGATCTGGAAAGCGGTTGTCGGTACCTTTCGTTGCCCGGAGCGGAATAACCTGTTGG
This sequence comes from Rhodothermia bacterium, assembly GCA_018679295.1. GTDB lineage: Bacteria > Bacteroidota > Rhodothermia > Rhodothermales > JABDKH01 > JAHHLP01. The sequence goes on along the minus strand of JAHHLP010000276.1, from coordinate 2,113 downwards.
CGTCCACCTTCTCGCACGATGGACACGGTGCCCACCAGACCGTTCTGCTCCAGCCTTGCGTCGATCGTGGAGTTGAACACGTTGAGGTCGATCACGACCCGATTGCCCAGCAGACCGACATCGCGGGTGGTAATGCGTTCTTCGCCGTTGACGATGGTGGCCGCAAGTCCGTCACGTTGGGCCACGTTCATCATGAACGGTAGTTCGCCGCCCGGGACCGTGAGCGCGACCCGCCAACGGCCTTCAACCCAGTCCGGCGTGCGGAGGGGTTCGGGCTCGCCGCAGGCGGCCAACGGCAAAAGCAGAAGCAGAAAGAGTACAGGTCGGGCCGTCATGTCGAGCGAAGTGGGGATGGCAATAGCGTACGCTTGCGCGGGCGCCCCGGATCCATTTGCCCAAGGTAGCCCACGCGTGTGTCGAGGACCGCAGGGGACAAAACCTGAAACGCGCTAGTTGACCAGACTGCGCGACTGCAGTTTCGTCTGGACTTCGTCCAGTTCTTTACGGAAGGTGGGATCCGTATCGAAACGGTCCTCGACAGCCTTACACGCGTGGATGACGGTCGAATGGTCGCGGCCGCCAAAGCGAAGACCAATGGTCTTCAACGGCTGTCCGGTGAGCTGCTTGCAGAAGTACATGGCGGTGTGCCGCGCCTGTACAATCTCGCGACGCCGCGTCTTCGCGGACAGCAGATCCAACGAGACGTCATAGTAGTCGGCGACCCGCCGTTTTATCTCCTCGATGTCGATTTGAGTGGGCTTCTCCTCAAGGAGATCGCGCAGTATTTCGCGCGCGAACGGCAGGTCGATGGTTCGGTTGTGCAGACTGGCGTGTGCGATGAGTCGTATGAGAGCTCCTTCGAGTTTTCGAACGTTCGTCTTTATTCGTTCGGCTACGAATTCGGCAACGCCCGGCTGGAGCTTCACGTTTTCGGCCTGGGCTTTTCTTCGGAGTATGGCAATGCGGGTCTCGAGGTCGGGCGGCTGGACATCGGCCACGAGGCCCCAGTGGAATCGGGAAAGAAGACGCTCTTCTATGCCGTCGATGTCTTTCGGCGGCCGGTCGCACGACAGGATGATCTGCCGATGCTTCTGATGCAGGTCGTTGAAGAGATGGAAGAACTCCTCCTGCGTCTTCTCCTTTCCACTGAAAAATTGAATGTCGTCGATGATGAGCATCTTCACCTCGCGAAACCGGCGGGCGAATTCGCCGATGCGGTTTTGCTGGATCGCCTGCACGAAGAGCGACGTGAAGCGCTCGCTGGAGATATAGAGGATACCGTCGGTCATGCCTGCCTGAAGCGCGTAGTTGCCGATGGCCTGGATCAGGTGGGTTTTGCCGAGGCCGACGCCTCCATAGACGAGGAACGGGTTGAAACTTGTGGCGCCCGGGCGCTCCGCAATGGCGAGTGCGGCACTGCGAGCGAGACGGTTGCAGTCGCCCTCGATGAGGCGATCGAAAGAGTAGGAGCGATTGAGCTCGGGCGGACGCCGCGGGGCGGGCGGGCTCGTCACACCCGGGACGTAGCGTGTCGTTCGGGCGGTGTGGGAGTGTGCCGGGATACTGCCGAAGGTGGCTGAGCCGTTTCCAATCTGAGCGGCTGCGCCGGCGGTGCGGGTCTCCGTGATGTTGGGAGCGACTGCGCCTCTTGCGCCGTTCTGTGCTGCAGGCTCTCTCGGCGCTTGCGAGGGTTTCGCTGCCTGCCGTTGCCTCAGGTCATCGACGTCGGAAGGCGGGACGTCATCATCACCCATTGACGAGTCGATGAGAAACGAGATCTCCGTGCTTCGGCCCACGACGTTATCAACCGTCTTGGTCAGCAGACGATTGAAGCGGGTCTCGATCCACTCGTAGAAGAACTGGCTGGGTACGCCGAGTCGCAGCTGGTATCCGTTATCCGTCCGGCTGAGGGACATCGGACGGATGGGTTCGAACCAGGTCTTGAAGATTTGTGGGGCGACTTCATCGGCAAATCGGTTCAGGCACGATTTCCAGGTCTCTTCCGCGGTGAGATGCATTCGCTTATTCGGGGGACGGGGCTGCTTTCAACTGCACGTGACATCGGCTCTTGGTGCACCTATTCTAGGAGGAAAACGACCGCAGGAGCAAGCAC
>JAHHLP010000321.1 GCA_018679295.1 Rhodothermia bacterium | reverse complement strand
GCCCTGCGCTCCGCTACGCAGGACGTGGAGACCCGGAAACTGGAGGCGATCGGCAATGCCTTTAGTGAGGTGCAGAAGGACGTTGATGCGATTCAGGTCGACCTGGTCGCGTTTGCCCGAAGGCTTGCGGCGGATCCGGTGATCGTCTCGGAGCTCGCAGAATGGGAGTCGGGCGAGCAGTCAGCAGACGATCTCGTGCACCTCATGGCCCGCCAACAGCTTCCGGATCGGGTGTCGGTCGAGGTCTACAGTCCGACTCCGCAGCTCGTGGCCTGGAATGGATTCAGCATGCCCCTCGACGAGGGGCCGAGCCGCTCAGGATTTCTGGAAGGGCTGTTGACCGGCGTGGTTAGTGACGGGTCGGAAAGACAGGGTGTCGCCGTGTGGTGGCCCGTGCGGGCGGGCCAAAGGATCGTTGGCGCAATCCGGGCTATTGAACTGCTGGAACTGCAGATGCCCGTCGAGAACGAATACCTGAAGTCGTACAGTCGCGCGCGAATCTGGTCGCGAAAGGCGGGGTTGCCGGTAGAGGTCGTGTTCGACGCACCGTTCGACGATGAGCTGCCACCGGAGGGCGAGGTTCGACTGCTGACCGGTCTGGATGGCACGACCCTCGGGCGGGTCTTCATCGAGCGACCCGCTGATGCCGAGGTGATCGGGAGGATCAGAAGTGACTATGATCACATACTCTCTTTCTGGTTTACCCTGATTCTCGCGTGGCTGGCGGCCGGAACGTGGATCTACTATTCGAGGACGGCTCGATCAGTAGGTGTCCTTCTTGCGCGGTTTCTTCTCTTCGCGCTCGTTTGGTGGTCGGTCCGCTATTTGCTGATAGCTGTCGATGTCCCGGCTCGATTCCAGCCGGGTCGCGCCCCGCTCTCTCCTCTCTTCGATCCTGTTCACCTGGCGTCGAGCGCAGCGTTCGGTCTTCTCCGGTCGTCGGGAGATCTGCTGATCAGTGCGGGATTTGCATTCGTCTTCGGCCTCGCCGTCGTGCATTTTGCCCGGCGGCTGCGCCGGATGTATCTCGTGCAATCGGAAGGCGTCAGCTTGCCGCGGCTGGCGCTTTCGGGGAGAGTCTGGCTATTCGCGGCGATCCTGGGCGCGGTGTCTGTCGGACTATCGGCGCTGCTTGCCGAGCTTAGCCGCGTCACGATTCTTGATAGTACACTCGACTATTTCGCCCGATCCGGCCTTCTTCCTGGCCGGCTGGTACTCGTCGTTTTCAGTGGGCTTCTCATCTTTACGATCGCCTTCGTGGTGCTCGGTACGGCATTGGTTGGGCTCGGAGCCCGCGTGCTCAGAAACGAGAGGCGATCCGTGGACCGGTCCAGCCTTGCTGCCGGTGGCATCGCTTCGATTGTCGTGACAACCGTCGCCTTTTGGGCTTTCGGCCTCGACACATTTGTCCCGTTGCCGGTCGTCATGATGTTCGGCGCTGCAATCATGACTGGCGCCGTGGTTGAATTGGTCCGCTTCCGCGATCGTGCCGGACTCCTGACGCTACGCAATGTACTGCCTTCGATCTTCGTCCTGACGGTCATCCTGTATCCGCTTTTCTATCGCGGGATGGAGGTGCAGCGAAGCATCAGAATGGTGGACGCGGCGGAGTCTTTCAACGATCGCGAGGATCCGCGCGTGATCTATGGCATGGAGCAAGTGCTCCGCGACGCGGCTCGCAACGACGTGCTCGCCGGCCGTTTGGAGTCGCGCGCTCCTGACGAAGGGGCCCGCGGCAATGAGGTAGTCGACTCACTTGCGGTAGCGATCCTGGGGAATTCCTTCCTCGCCTCCCTCGGGTCTTACGACGTCAGTATAACGGTGTATCGCGCGCCGGATCATCCCGTTGGGCGCTACTACGAGATCGAGCCGAGCCTCTCGCCGTCAACCCTTGAAGACTTCGAGCGCTCGGATATTCGACTCCTCAAAGGCATGCAGTCGGAGAGTCGTGACCCAGGGCCCATGGTTGAGGAATTGACCGGGTCGCAGCTGACGGGAGAGTCTCCGTATCGGGGGCTGATTGGGATCGAGTCGCCGTCCGCTGATTCTGTCGCCGGATGGGTGGTGGTGCGGGCGGAGCCACGAACGCTGATTCAAGAGGCGGCAACACCATTTCCCCGCGTCCTGGTTCCCGCCGGCTTCTATGGTAATCTCCATTCCAGCTTGACAGTGGCCGTCTTTCGCAACGAGGCGCTTGTCCGAAGCACGGGCGACGAGTTTGGTCGCTACCGGCTTCCCGAGGAGGTCGCACTCCGCCTGCCGTCACGACGCGAGATCTGGATCAGGGACGATGTGAGGGGCAGAAGCTATCAAGCCTACTACCGCTTGCAGGAGGACAGCGATCCGGTCTACGATGCGCCTGCGCAGTCTGTCATCGCCGTGCGAACGCCCTCGATAAGCGTATTCGACCACCTGTATAATTTGCTCCGGCTGACGCTGGGCGGTCTGATCGTCGGCCTTCCGATCTACATTGGCGGACTGCTCGTGCGACGGCGACGCGGTCTCCTGCCGGCTGAAAGGGTTCGCTTCCGGGACAAGATTCTCAACGCATTTTTCGGAGTCGGAGTGGTTACCGTGGCCGCCATGGGTGTGGTGGGTCTGAACGTTGTGACGGCAGAGAACGAGCGCGAGGTGGAGAGCTGGTTGCGGCAGCACCTCGACAGGATTGAGCGGACTGTCGCGCTTGATTCGAGGGGAGGCGAGATGGCGTATCAGGTACTCGACCGCATTCGAATTGACTCTTTGGCGGCCCGTGTCGGGCTCGACATCAACCTCTACAAAGATAATCAGGTCGTTGCATCCAGCCGTCCGCAGTTGGTGGAAGATCGTCTCATTGATCCCCGGCTGCCGATATCAGCCCACGAGGCACTCTTCATCGACGGTCTCACCTTTGCCAAGTCGGAAGAGAGACTGGGCCGGTTCTCCTACATGGCTGGCTTTCGGGCCATCCCCGACGAGGTTGGGCGTCCGCACTACGTGATTTCGATACCGACGCTTCCGGAGCAGGAGCGAATAGAGGAAGAACGGGCCCGAACGGTTGCGTACCTGTTTGGAGCGCTGCTTCTGCTGGTACTGGTCGTAATGATCACCGCTTCGCTCCTTGCAAATGCCCTGACTCGGCCCATCGCCCGGCTCCGGGAAGGAATTGAGGCCGTATCGAGAGGCCGCTTCAGCCGAATCCGCCCCCTCGATACCAGGGATGAGATTGGCGAACTCGTGGATTCGTTCAACACGATGCAGGACCAGCTGTCGGAAAGCAGGCGCCGGCTCGCCCAGCAGGAGCGACAGCTGGCGTGGCGAGAGATGGCCAGGCAAGTTGCGCATGAGATCAAGAACCCGCTCACTCCGATGAAACTCTCAGTGCAGCACCTGCGGAGATCATTCGACTCCCGACGCGAGTCCATCGGGCGCGACTTTGCCGACCTCTTCGACAGGATCACCTCGACCCTCACCGAACAGATCGACGCTCTTGCACGGATCGCGAACGAGTTCTCCTCCTTTGCAAGGATGCCTCAGCGCATCGAAGAAATCCTCGACCTAAACGCAGTCGTGGCTGAGGCCGTGACGCTTATGGAAGCGGAAGCGAAATTCGACATCGACACGGATCTCCAGGATGTGACCTTGCCAGTCAGGGCCGATCGCGAAGAGGTGCGCCGTATCTACATCAACCTCATCAAGAACGCCATACAGTCCATTCCGGAGACAAGAGAGGGGCGCATCTCCATTCGAACTCGCCTCGAGACCGCCGGAGACGGCGTTGCCCGGTGGGCATACTCGTCGATAAGCGATAACGGAGCAGGCATTCCCGAGGAGCTGCAGGGCAAGATCTTCGTGCCGAATTTCTCTACGAAGACGAGCGGCACCGGACTAGGTCTTGCCATCGTTCGCAAGAGCGTAGAGGATCTCCACGGAGAGATCGGATTCGAGACAGGCGAAGATAGCGGGACGAAATTTTGGGTCCGGCTGCCCCTCGAAGTTGAAGTCGAAGAAGAGAGTCCAGCGTGACCCGCCTCTTTTGAAATGGCCGGGATGCGGCGTTATCTTGCCGATCGCTTTTTGCCCCTGCAACGATCGCCCACACCCACTAGGGCAAATCGAAATGGCGGATGCGCCGACGGCCATCGACAACCCTGCTATTGAAGCACCTCCGTTCGCTGTCGACTGCGCCAACGCGGCGAAGGATGCTTGGGGAGCATCGTTCGACCACCCCTTCGTAATTGCCTTGGCGGACGGATCGCTGGATTCTGAGCGGTTCCGGTTCTACCAGATGCAAGACGCGAGATACCTTGAGGCATTTGCAGACGCTTGCTCGATGATCTCTTCCCGCTGCGAGGAGCCCGAGACGAAATTGTGGTTCATCGACGCGGCGAGGCTGGCGATCGTCGTCGAACAGCAGCTGCACGCGGGTTACGGTGAAACGCTCGGGTACACGGCGGCGGACATCCGAACGGTCGAGCTCACGCCGAACAACAAAGCGTATCAGGACCACATGATCTCGTCAGCGGCACGAGGAAGCCTCGTGGAAGCGATCGCTGCAATCACCCCGTGCCCATGGCTATACACGGACCTCGGACAGCACCTCGAAACCAGGATGGGCGAGATACCGAACGATCACCCTTATGCCGACTGGCTGCGTACTTACTCGGACCCGGGGTTCGTGACCTACACGAACGAGCTTTTGCGACATCTTCAGGTCGAAGCCGACCGGCACGATCAGCTGTATCTCGATCGCGCCCGGGACGCGTTCACAAAAAGTGTTCGGTTCGAGTGGATGTTCTGGGATCAGGCGTGGCGAATGCAGCGATGGCCGGTGTGAGAGGGGCTCGACTATAGATGCGCGTAATCGTTATCGGAGCGGGTGAAGTAGGGTTCGACGTGGCGCGGCTCCTTTCGATGGAGCAGCACGACGTGGTGGTCGTCGACCTCGATCCGGAAGCTGTTGAAAGCGTAGCCGGAAGACTGGACGTGATGACGATCTCCGGAAACGGGACGTCCATGAGCACACTGGACCGAGCGGGTGTGCGCAAGGCGGACATGATGGTGGCCGTTACCGCAATCGATGAGGTCAACATCATCGCATGCATGATCGCTGATCGTGTTGGCGTGCCCACGACGATTGCACGCGTTCGGTCGGGGGAACTGTCGGAGGCCTCCTCCATCATCAACACGAGCGACCTCGGCATCGATCTGGTGATCCATCCCGAGGAGAGTGCCGCGAAAGAAGTCACGCAGCTGATCCATCGGGCAAGCGCCACCGACGTGCTTACGTTCGCTGACGAGCGGCTGCAGTTGGTCGGAATGCGACTGGATCACGAGAGCGAGGTTATCGGGAAAACGCTGCGTGAGTTCGTCGAGGAGAATCCCGACCTGGTGTTCCGTGTTGCCGCTCTCTCGCGCGGCATCCGTACGATCCTCCCCCGGGGCAACGAGAAGCTACGTTTCAACGACCAGATATTTCTGCTCGCGCGACCCAAGGTAGTTCCGCATCTCGCCCGGCTGTGCGGCAAGCGTGAAGGGAAGATGCAGAACATCATGATTCTTGGCGGGAACAACATCGCGGCTCTGATCGCTTCGCAACTGGCAACGAAGAACCGCCGCATCAAGATCGTCGAGCCGGACCGCGAACGTGCGGAGTCGCTCGCGAATGAATTGTCGAACGTACTTGTCATACACGGCGAGAGTACAGATATCGACTTGCTGGCTACGGAAGGACTGGGAGAGATGGACGCCTTCGTAGCCGTGACGGAAGATGAAGAGTCAAACCTCGTAACCTGCCTTCTGGCGAAGCATCTTGGGGTCACCAAGACCGTCGCGCTCCTCTCGAAGGGTGCCTACATTCCCATCAGCCAGTCGATCGGCCTCGACGCTGCCGTAAGCACGAAACTGGCTGTGTCCCGTGAGATCATGAGGTTTCTTCGTGGCAAGCACGTGATGAGCGTCGCCACCGTACACGGTCTCGACGCGGAGATACTCGAGATCAAGGCGGCGGTACGCTCTCCTATTACCAAGGCACCGATAGCGGAGCTGGACATTCCAAACGGCGTTCTCATCGGTGCCATCATGCGTGGAAAGGAGGTTGAGATCGCGACGGGCGCGACCCACGTTCAGCCGGACGATCGCACGATTGTGTTCGTCCTGCCTCGCCTAATCGGTCAAGCGGAGAAACTGTTCGCAAAGCCATGATTCGACCGGTTACCGGAGCACCATGGTAGTCAACATCAAGGTCATCGCGAGTACCCTGGGGGCCCTGCTTTTCTTCCTCGGGGTCTCACTACTTATGCCGATGGCCGTCGCGCTGATCTACGGGGAGCCCGAGTGGTGGAGCTTCCTCGTGACCTCGCTTCTGGCGATGTCGATTGGTGCCGGCCTCTGGCGTCTTCTGAAGACCTCATCGGAAGATCTTCGGATTCGGGAGGGTTTTGCTATCGTCGCGCTCGCCTGGTTCGTGCTGTCGTTACTCGGAGCCCTTCCGTTCGTTTTGGGGGGTGTGCTCGACACCTACACCGACGCCTTCTTCGAAACCATGAGCGGTTTCACGACAACGGGCGCGACCATTCTCGGTGGACAGCAGACGCCCGCGATCGAATCCATTCCGAGGTCCTTTCTATTTTGGCGGAGCCTCGCTCATTGGATGGGCGGAATGGGCATTATCGTGCTGACGCTGGCGATACTTCCGATTCTCGGCGTCGGGGGCATGCAGATGTACAAGGCCGAGGTGCCCGGCCCGTCGGCGGACAAGCTCACTCCAAGGGTGCGAGAAACGGCCAAGCGGCTGTGGTACATCTACGTCGGAATTACTGTCCTTGAAGTACTTCTGCTCCTGCCGGAAATGAGCTTCTTCGATTCCGTCAATCACGCGTTCGCTACGATGGCGACGGGGGGCTTTTCCACGAAGAACGGATCGGTTGGCCAGTTCGATTCGGCATACGTGGACTGGGTAATCATCATCTTCATGTTCCTGGCAGGCATGAACTTCGCGCTGCATTTTCGCATGATGCGCGGGCAGGCGATTACAGTTTTTCGTGACGCGGAATTCCGTGTTTACGCAATGATCGTCGTCGTCGCAACCCTGGTCATCAGTCTGTCCGTCTGGCACGACTCGATGTCGGTCATCCCGAACCAGATGACAGAGACATTCTCGGGCTACGATTCAGCCCTCGACGCACTTCGGTATGGAGCTTTCCAGGCGGTGGCCATTATCACGACGACGGGTTTCGGCACGGCCGACTATGAGCTGTGGGCCCCGCTTGCCGTCGGAATCCTCTTTGTTCTCTTCTTTGTCGGTGGAATGGCTGGATCGACGGGAGGAGGAGTCAAGGTTATCCGACAGATCGTCCTTTTCAAAAACTCGTTCCGCGAGATTAGGCAGCTGATTCATCCCAGCGCCGTCATCCCGGTTCGGATCAGCGGGAAAGTGGTTCCGCAGGACGTGCTTAAGAAGGTGCTTTCCTTCATCGTCCTCTATTTTGGCCTGATCTTTTTTGGGACCCTTGTGCTCGGCGCGCTGGGCTTGGACCTGGTTACTTCTTTCAGTGGCGCGATGAGCTGCGTGGGTAATATCGGCCCCGCCTTCGGCACGCTTGGGCCGGCAGAGAACTACGCCCACCTTCCCGCCGTCGGCAAGTGGGTGCTCTCGTTTCTGATGATGGCCGGGAGGCTCGAGATATTTACCGTCATGATCCTGTTCGTCCCGGCGTTCTGGAGACAGTGACGCTCGCGCAGTGCCCCGGGAGTGCGTGCGGGTCGTCGTGCTCAACCCGCAAAGTCGCGGTAGCCGAGGTAGTGTAGGACATACTTCAGCTTCCTGGACTTGCCGGGCCCGAACCCGGGCAGCTTGGCAACCCGCTTCCGGATGGTGTCCACATCGGCGTCGTCGTCCCAAAGCGCCGAGGCACGCCCTCCGTACTGCTCGGTGACCGCTGCGGCGACCTGCTTTGTGTAATCGGCCATCTTGTTTGTGAAACGGTGGACGGCGGGTTTTTGCGCAAAGATCGTCTGGAGCTTCTCCAGGTCCATTTTGGAGATTCGCTTCAGATCGAGATGACCAAGACGCGCATGTAGTCGCTGGGGACCCGTGAAGGCGCTTTCCGCGAGCACCCGTTGGTCATAGAGGAGCCCCAGCAGCGC
>JAHHLP010000492.1 GCA_018679295.1 Rhodothermia bacterium | reverse complement strand
CCTCTAATGTCTGATACTGAAGATCCCAAACTCGACTGGCTGAAAGTTCTAGAACCAGACCAGCTACCCGAGGGACGGGTCACGACGGTTACGTGCAGGCACCTCACACTCTGCATGACGCGCCACGAAGGAGCCTACGGTGCCCTCAACAACAAATGTCCGCATCAGGGCGGACCGCTTGGTGAAGGATCGATCGAGAACGGACTGCTGCGATGTCCGTGGCATGGCTGGGATTACGACCCGATCACCGGCAAGGCGCCCGGCTTCGACGACGGCGTGAACACCTATCCCGTAGAGGTGCGAGATGACGGCGTCTACGTCGGCTTGAGGTCCGAAGCGCCCCGAACGCGCACGGTATCCGATGTCATGGCCGAGACGATGGTCAACTGGGGCGTCAAGTGGGTCTATGGAATGGTGGGGCATTCCAACCTCGGCCTCGCCGACGCCCTGCGGGTTCAGGAGCGCGAGGGGACGCTCAGCTACATCGGCATCCGCCACGAGGGGGCGGCATCGTTTGCGGCTTCGGCATATGGAAAGCTGACGGGCCAGCCCGCTGCGTGTCTCAGCATCGCCGGACCCGGTGCCACCAATCTGCTAACCGGGCTTTGGGACGCCAACGTCGATCGTTCTCCGGTGCTTGCGCTAACGGGCCAGGTGGATACGCAGGTCCTCGGGCCGGGCGCGTTTCAGGAGGTCGACCTCCAGGCCGCATACGGCAAGGTCGCGCAGTGGTCGCAGCCGGTACTCGGCTCGAGTAATCACGCCGAACTCATGAATCTGGCCTGCAAGATGGCCATCCTGAATCGAGGCGTTTCTCATCTCATATTCCCCGACGAGGTGCAGACGCTCCCGGCGACTGAACACCATACACCCGGCGCACCCGACGGACGTCTTGCAGACAGGAGAATACATCCCTCCGACCACGCTCTCGATAGAGCAATCACGAGATTACGCCACGCGAAACGCCCCGTGATCATCGTGGGACACGGTGCCCGCTTCCATATGCAGCCTATCGTGGATTTGGCAGACGAGCTATCCTGTCCGCTGATCACGACGTTTAAGGCGAAGGGACAAATCTCGGACGCGCATCCCCTTGGCTGTGGTGTTTTGGGACGGAGCGGTACTCCCATCGCCAGCTACTTCATGAACGAAGCGGATCTGCTCGTCGTGTTCGGGGCGAGCTTCTCCAACCACACCGGCATCACACCCAAGATTCCAACGATCCAGGTCGACTTCGATCCTATCGCACTCGGGCGATTTCATGCCATCACGGTACCCGTATGGGGCGAGATCGGTGTGACTGCCCCCGCCCTGCTTTCCGGAGTCGCCGGGGACCACGCCGCCGTGGACCAAACGAGACGAAATAGCAAATCGCTGGCGGATCTGGAGGACCGAGAAATCGAAACGCGTCAGCGACGATCGTGGCAAGGGCGTGAACTCAGCGGCCATCTTCGCCGCGCTCTCAGAGGGCGTTCCAGGGGATGCCATTCTGCCTGTCGACGTCGGCAACAACACATACTCGTTCGGTCGCTACTTCGAATGCCGCGGACAGACCGTCCTGATGTCAGGCTACCTCGGATCCATCGGGTTTGCCTACCCCGCTGCAATCGGCGCGTGGTCCGCGACGCAGGAAGCCGACAGTCCATTCGCCGGAAGACGTGTAATCTCGATATCCGGTGACGGCGGTTTCGGCCAGTATATGGGCGAACTCAACACGGCGGTCAAGTACGGGATGAACATCGTACACATCATCCTCAACAACAGCGAACTCGGCAAGATCTCCAAGGAACAGCGTGCCGGCAACTGGGATGTGTGGCAGACATCGCTCCATAACCCCAGCTTCGCCGCTTACGCAAGAATCTGTGGAGCGCGCGGGTGGCGGGTCGATTCGGCTGATGAACTGCGGGAAGCACTGGAGAAGGCCCTATCCGCCGAAGGACCGAGCATCGTAGAGATCCTATCCGACCCCGAACTGATCTGAACGGCAGGAGATTCAACATGCGATGGAGACGACTCGGGCGCATCCAACCAGAAGCCCTGGAGGACACGCGACTGCAGCTGCATTGGGCCGCTCAGATTCCGGCTTCTCTGGGCTACACGTTCGCGAATCCGGAGCCCGACTGGAGCCATACCAGCCTACGTTGGAACGGAAGACGGGGCGCCCTTATGGGCACAGCGGTCGGCAGTAAGTCGGTGCGCGCCGGAATCGATCTGGCGGCAATGGCAATCATCGTGATCGCAGATGGTACGGAGGACTCATTCCCTCTGCAGGGGAAGTCGTTGTCGCAAGGCTACCAGTGGCTGTGGGACACGACATCGCAAGTCGATACCGCCCGATCTTCCCTCGTTCGCCCGGATCATGAAATGCCGGAGCATCCAGTCGGTGACGGTGCAACATTTGACTGCCCGAAAGAAGCTCGCGAGGAGCTATCCGCATGGTTCTCGAATGCAAACCGTGAACTTGCTGCGGTTGCCCGTAACCATCATCATGCGTCCACCGTCAGGTGCTGGCCGCATCATTTCGACATCGCGACATTGATCAGGCTCGATCCGAATGATGACTCCGAGGAAGCGCCTTCGATCGGAGCAGGAATGAGCCCCGGTGATGGCGGCAGGTCAGAGCCGTACTTCTACGTGACCCCATGGCCATATCCGGATCCCGATCAGCTCCCGGAATTGCCCGCTGGAGACTGGAACCGCGAGGGCTGGGTTGGCGCGGTGCTCACGAGCAACGAGATCACGTCCGCACGGACCTCAAGGGACCAACAGGAACTCGTAAACCACTTTCTAGACGCGGCGATAGCAGCTTCACGTCGACTACTGTAGCCTGTCGAACGTCACAAGATCTTACACTGCAACCACGAGAATACTCATGACGGAACTGCGTACAGAGATGACGACCAAAGTTGCTACCTGGAGTGAGTTGACCGATCGCGAACCGGCATATGCCCTCGTTGCCAACGTCGATCTGGTGGTCATCCGATACGGGGATAATGTCTCCGTTCTGTACGGCCGCTGTCTGCACCGCGGCGCGTTGCTCGCCGACGGCCACATTGACGGCCAGAATCTCATCTGCGGGGTCCACAACTGGGACTACCGTCTTGACACGGGCGTCAGTGAGTACAACAACGACGAGGCGCTGAAGAAATTCACGGCATGGATCAGCCTCGACGACGACGCGGTGTACGTCGACGAGAACGAGATTCGCACGTGGGCGCGCTCCAACCCCCAGCCCTACGATCGCGATGCCTACCTCGGACTGTACCAGGACATACACGGTGCACCGGAGGAATCGAACAACAGATACATTCAGGAGCTGGCTCGAAACGGCCTGAAGAATTTCGGGCATCACGGAAAGGTGTCGGCTATGGGAGTTCCGCTGCCAGAACTTCCGCAGTGGTCCGACATCCAGATATTGACGGCACAGCTCGCAAGACGACCCCTCGCAGACGACGCCGACGTGACCACCGAAGTCGTCATCGGCCCCGCCGCAGGCAAGCCGCTCAAGCTGGACATTCCCATCTTCGTGAGTGACATGAGTTTCGGTGCGCTGAGTGAAGAGGCCAAGGTGGCGCTAGCGATGGGTGCCGAGATGGCCGGTACGGGCATCTGCTCCGGCGAAGGCGGGATGCTGCCGGAAGAGCAGGCCGCTAACTCGCGATATTTCTACGAGCTCGCAAGCGCAAAATTCGGCTGGGAC
>JAHHLP010000249.1 GCA_018679295.1 Rhodothermia bacterium | reverse complement strand
CACGAAAGCCTGCTCTACATCTTGCTGATTCGCTTCGAGGCCCACCGTCTTGCGAACACGAACTTCGGGAAGAGGTTGGCCGGCGTCAAAGAACCCTTCTACAACCAGGCGTTCTGACGCGTCGGGTTGCACCGAGTCACATGCGGCGACCAGTAAGGTTGTGCTTGCTACAAATATGAACAGTTGTCGCAGCATTACAGCTCCATCTCGATCTCAAGCAGGGGCAGCAGTGGCAGGCCTGATCGCTCGATCAGATTAATGCCCTCCACTGCGGGAGAGTACTGCCTCCCGAGAACGTTGCGACGATTCGTCACGTTGTACACGTGTACTCTGAAATTCAAGCGGGCACCGCCGGCACGGAACCGATACCCGGCATACAGATCCAGCCGCGCGTACGCCGGCAGGCGGCCATTGTTGATCGTTGGGCGGTGCAGGAAGAACTCGGTATCATCAAGCGGCCCGCCGACCGCATATTGAGCCGTTGGCACGGTTTCCGGGTAGCCGGACCTGGCAATGGCAGCGGCTGAGAAGCTCCACCTGTTTCCGGCCCAGGACACGGATGACCGCAGCGATCTAGGAACATCGTATCGGCTGGGCCGAAAGACAACCTCGCCGAGTTCCTGTGCTCGACTCTCGGATTTCGAGCCCGTATACGTAACCGAAACACCCCACTTGCGGATGGCAACCCGTCCCGCCAACTCAACACCGTAGCTCCTCATACTTGCCGAGGTGTGCTCACCTAGCAACGCCGCAACATCGATCCCGGGCCCGTCAATCCCATCCTTGGTTTGAAAGTGGTCTCGAGGAACGAGCACGCCCTCCGAGCGCCGGTAGTACGTTTCTGCCTTCACAGCTACGGCACCACTCGGCTCCAGTTCAACGCCAGCGGCCACTTGCGTACTGGTAGAGGGACGAATCCGTCCATCGACAGGAACCCATCGCGTTGACACCAAATCGTAAAGAAACGAGTATCGGTCCCTCAATCGATGCAAATATTGGACCTGGGTTCCAACAGCCGCCTTCGCGAGCAGATTCGGACTAATGCGATACGAAGCGTTGAGGCGTGGGTCAACTCGCAAACCCTTGGCTCCCGTGAAGGTTGTCAGTCGCAATCCGGGCTCGATGCGCCACCTCTCAGACGGGCGCCATGAGCCTTGAACAAAAGTGGCTACCTCGAAAGAGGTGAGCGAACTGAATTCGTCAACATCGCGAATCAGAGAGGCTGATCGTTCAAGCTCAGCAGAGAGCGCACTTCGAAATCGGATCTGTGATACGCTCAGGCCCACCTTGGCGGAGTAATCGACGGCCGGCGTGAACTCTACTTCGCTGCGAACTCCTAGGTCCTGCAGCGAAACCGCGTAATCGCTTGCAACCACCGAAGAGGACGTCGGTTGTACGAAAGTCCTTTCATCAGCCTTGTATCTGGATTCGTAGGCGGTGGCGGACAACACCGTCGTTGGATTAAGGACCAGGTCATACGTGACGCTGTAGATTTCATTACCCCATCGGTGCCCGACTTCAAAGAACAAGTCGGCCGGCCTGAGCCAGTCAGAGAAGTTCAGTGAAAGATCGAAGGGAAGTCTCAGGTCTAGGTCGTCGCGACCTCGATAGTAGGATGCCGATATGCGTGACCGGTCGCCGGGACGAAACGTCAGCTTCGCACTCCAATCGTAGAAATAGTATCCGGTTCGGAGCGTGTCGCGTTTACCGTCCTCCTCAACGGGATGCTCCGAACCAATGATCTTGTCGAGATACGACCGCCTCGCGGCAATCATGAAAGAGGCATTCTGCGTGATGGGGGCCTCGACCAGAAACCGCGCATTGAGAGCGTTGATAGCCACATTCGCACGCGGTCGATCGCCACGCCCATCCTTTAAACGCGCGTCGAGGACGGCCGAAAGCATGCCCCCGTGTTCGGCGGGAAATGACCCTCTGTAGAACCGTACGTCTGTCAGCGTTTCGGTCTGGAATGTCGAAATCAGGGAGAAGGCGTGTGAAGGGTGATAGACTGGGGCCCCCTCCAACAAGTACAGATTCTGGTCGGGGCTGCTCCCTCGCACAGAAAGCCCTCCGATCGTCTCCCCGGCGCGTTCGATTCCCGGAAGCCACTCCAATGCCTGAAACAGATCCTGGTCATCGATAGCTGTCGGAATCTGCTCAAGGTCACTCGCGTCGAGTTCAACGACGCCGGGCAGCACGCTGGTGGCCTGACTTCCGTTGATTTCGCCAATAACAACCAGCGTTTCGGTGCCAATTCCCGTCGGTCTCAGGGCGATCAGAAGTGGTTCTCGGGGGACAGCGACCAAGGTATCCACGGTTGCGTATCCAACAAACGAGGTCCGTACGCGATAATGGGACCGAGACAGCCCGGACACCTCAAAAGACCCATCTTCTGCCGCAACGGATCCGTCGGCGACATCAGGCAGATACACGTGTGCCCCAGTAAGAGGACGACCGGTGGGCAAATCTACTATCCGACCTGTCAGGACGTGACGATTCGGAGGAGCAACATGCAACGGGACTCGAATGACGAACTGCCTCGGACCGACCTGCTCGAAACCCAGATGGGTGTCTTGCAGAATGCACGACAAGGCATGATCGAGGCGATTGCCGTGATAGTCGCACGTAACGCGATGCGCTTCGACGAGAGAGTGCGCGTAGACGATGTCGATTCCGGACTGCAATCCAACCGACTCAAGGAGATCGCGCAAATCCGCGTCTTTCGCATCAACGCGGATCGACTGCGCGGCTACGTCGATGCCGAAGAGCACCTGCGAAGCGACGAGTACTAATAGCGCGGCTGATCGCATTGAGGAGTTTTCTGGGTGATACTCATCTCGCCATCGACAAACACGACGTTGGTCCGCGTACGTCCCAGAACCAAATTTATTCCGCCCCAAAAACAAAAGCGGCGCCCCTGAATAAATCAGGCGCGCCGTCAAGACTACAAAATAGTAGGTGAATGGTTAAGGAGCGGTTCCAGTCAGCCGGAATCCGTCATCGGTAGGCACGACCGAGGCACCTAGACTCGCGGCCACAACTTCGAGAACCTCCTGAAGCTCCCGATCTCGATCGAATGTCCCGGATACGAGCTGTCGTCCAAGATCGTGTCCAACAGAGATCGTTGAGCCATAGTGGTGTGAGAGCTTCTCGGCAATTTCAGCAACGGTCGTTCCGCGAAACACAAACAGTCCTGCCCACGACAGTGCATCCGTCAGGTCGACCGCTTCGGGTGCTGATGGTGCTTGCCCTTTGACCACCGTACTCGCAAAGCCCGGTTCCAACACTACACCAGCCTCATCCGCCGCACCGGATACGGAGAGGCGTCCGCTCGCGAGCACCACATCTGTCACGTCGGGGGTCGCGCGAAGGCCAAAATTCGTTCCCAGTACTGAGACGCGGGCAGTAGCCGTCCTGACGACGAAAGGAATGCCGCTGCCCACCACATCGAAGTAGGCACTTCCCGAAAGGTCTACACTGCTTGGTCTCGCAATCGACTCCGACGCCACGTACGACAAGGTAGCCGGACCAACCATGCGCACGTTCGTGCCATCTCGCATCGAGACCTCTTCGATCGATCCTTCAGCGACTTCTATGGAGACCCTGCTATTGTCCCGCTGTACTATGAACAAGAGGATTCCAATGAATACCGCGGTAGCCGCGACTGCCGCGATCCGCCAGCCCAGCCTTGCGGCACCGCTGCGACGGGGTGGTCGGGGCCCGCGATTCTTGGTACCGCTTCGATGTGTACTGCTCTGCCACAGCTTGTCGAAAACGTCTGCGTCCTGCTGAATGCGGCTAACGATATCGGCGACGGCCGGATTGTCCTCCATTGCCGCGTCCAGTCTTGCCCTCGCCGCCGCCAGCTCTGCCGACTCACCCTTTGACAAAAACGATCTGCGTTTCGCCTCCAGCGCATAGGCGACCAGGATCTTGGTGTCGCCCAGAAGCTGATCCTGTTCATCCCTGATCGCCGCACCAAGTGCGTTCCAGGCAACAAACTGCCGCCTGAGGTCCTCGTCCGACCTCAGGCGTTCGGCCAGGCGCCGCCGTTCTTCGGCGGACAGGTCTTCAATATCGAAAAGTTCGTGCGTCAAGTTGACCGGAGAGAGTTTGCGCGTTTTGTCATCTCTAAAGCCGTTACAACCTCTCGAGAAGTAACAAGCTCACGAGTAGCACAAGACTTACCAGCAGGTCCTTCATCCTTTCGAAAGCCCGTTTTACCTGCATTTTTATGGCAGCCTCAGTCGAATCCACCATTTCTGCTATCTCCGCATAGCGAAAACCATACTCTCGCAGCTCAATAATTCGTCTCGCGTGAGGCGACAGGCTTTCAAGAGCGCGGGCAACGTCAATTGCGGTCGCTTCTGAGCTCGTGATGACGACGTCCGGAAGATCGTCCGACGCCGTCAGTTCCTTACCCCGGTATCTTCCGCGGTAGTAGTCGTGTAGTTCATAGAGCGCACCCTTCATCGCGAATGACTTCAATGACGACGGCTCCCGTACGTCACCGAGCGACTGGAAGACTCGAATCAGGGAATTTTGGACGAGATCATCGACGTCAACTCGCGAGCCGATCCGGCTGATGAAGAACGATCGCATAATTGGCTCGAGATACGCCATCAGCGAATTGCGAGCGGCCTCATCACCCAACAGTGACGAGGCGACCCATTCTTCAATATGATCCCCGCAGACTCGCGGCATCGACCGTGTAGACCTCTGTGGCGCCGGCATGATCCGTCCAGAGATTGCGT
>JAHHLP010000002.1 GCA_018679295.1 Rhodothermia bacterium | reverse complement strand
GAGCTGCAGAAGTTCGTCCGTGCAAACATCGTCGCGGCGACGGATCTGGCGGGCGTTTGGTCCGCCGATCAACTTTTCCGACAGCGGTACGACGCTCCGATCGAGATCGTCACCGGACCGGTTACGGACAACGCGGTGGGAAGCCAGTATATCGAACAGGTTCTTGGGATTACGGCCATCAATGCGATGCAGAACGGTGACCAAATCATTGAGCATCTGGTGGAGATGTTTCCGAGCCGCGCGCGCAAGCTAAAGACAGCGGGACCGCGTAAAGTGACCATCAACGTCTGACGCCAATGAAGCGCATCGGAATACTACACGGCGCCGGTTACACCGGTGGCGAGTTGATTCGACTTGTCACCGGCCACCCCTATTGCGAGCTCTCGCTTGTGACAAGTCGCAGCTTTTCCGGGAAGCCGTTGTCGGATGCGCATCCCAGTCTTGCCGGCACGAGTGATCTTCAGTTTGCCGATCCCGCTCAAGCGGATGCCCGCGATCTGGACGCAGTATTGATTGCCGCGGAGCATGGGCAAGGAGCCCACGCCGTCCTGTTACTTTTGCGCGCCGACTTTGCCGGTGCGGTTGTGGACCTCAGTGCCGACTTTCGCTTTCAGGACCCGACCGCCTACCCACGATGGTTCGGGTTCGATCATCCGGCGCCCGCGTTGTTGCAACGATTTGTGTACGGTCTACCCGAAGTCCGAGCGCCCTATCCCGAAGGAACGACGATGGTGGCCAACCCCGGCTGTTTCGCGACAGCCTTAAGTCTTGCGCTGTGGCCACTTGCGCGAGCCGACTGGCGCGTCCGCGTCTCGGTCACGGCGCTTACCGGGGCATCCGGGTCCGGCGCAAAGCCGAAGCCTACCACTCATTACCCTACGCGAGATGGCAACGTTCGAGCCTACAAGATCTTTCAGCATCAACACCAACCCGAGGTAGAGGCCGTACTAGGGGACGGGGTTGATGTCGATTTCGTACCCGTGTCCGGGCCCTGGACCCGTGGTATCTGGGGTACGGCACACGTGGACGTGCCCGAAGATGTCGACGCATCCGATCTCGGAGCGGCGTTTGAGGCCGCTTATGGAGAGGCCCCGCTCGTGCGTGTCTGGCCGGAGCAACTGCCGGAACTGCGGTACGCCGTGGGCACACCGTTTTTCGATGTCGGGTGGATGATTTCGGGCCGGCACGCGGTCATCGGCTTCGCCATTGACAATCTTCTCAAGGGAGCGGCTTCGCAAGCTATCCAGAATCTGAACCTGTTGCTCGACCTGCCGGAGACTGCCGGGCTGATTCCGGAAAGGCAGACTCGTGAGGCAATCGAGGTCTAGCCGTGAAAACGCAGGACATCATAGAACTTGAGGACCAATTCCAGCTGGCAACCTATGCGAAGCTGCCGATCGCCGTTGAGCGGGGCATAGGCTGTTATCTCTGGGATGCCGACGGACGCAAGTATCTCGACTTCTATGGAGGTCACTGTGTGACGCCGCTGGGTCACTGTCCGCCTGCGGTTGTGGAAGCTATCCGCGAGCAAGCCGGCAAGCTTTTGTTCTATTCCAACGTTGTCTACAACGCGACGAGAGCGAGGGCGGCCGAGTTGCTCGTATCGATCTTGCCGTCGTTCATCGATCGCGTATTCTTCTGCAACTCGGGGACGGAGGCGAACGAAACAGCGCTCAAGCTTGCTCGCAAGGCGACGGGTCGACCCCGGGTGGTGGCGTTCAAGCAGGCATTCCATGGCCGGACGCTCGGCTCACTATCCGTCACCTGGAACGAGCGATATCGCGCGCCCTATCTCGAAGTCTTGGGGCCGACTACATTTGTCCCGCTCAACAACCTCGATGCCGTAAACGAGGCGGTGGGGCAGGGTGATGTGGCGGCCGTCATCGTCGAGCCCATTCAGAGCATGGCCGGGATGGTGGAAGTTGATTCCAGTTTCCTCACGGAACTCGGGAATGCCTGCCGGAACTCGGGTACGATGCTGATCCTGGACGAGGTCCAGACCGGCGTAGGCCGAACGGGGACCTTTTCAATTTCCGAGCAAATGGATGTGGAGCCGGACCTGATCACCATGGCAAAGAGCCTGGGCTCGGGCATTCCGGTCGGGGCCGTGCTGGCGACGCGTGCAGTCGCCGACACGGTTGAGTTGGCAGACCAAGGGACGACCTTCGGTGGCGGCATGATCGCGATGGCAGCGGTAATTGCAACCTTGGAAACCGTCGTGGGAGAAGGCCTCATGGACCGGGCCGCGGAGATATTCGATTCGATTGAACGGGGCGTGGCTGGCCTCGGTGTTTCCGTGCGTGGGCGTGGATGCCTGATAGGAATCGAACTCGATCGGCCGGCGAAGCCCGTCATCGCGGCGTTACGGGAAGATGGCGTTCTCGTAGGCGGGTCTGGTGATCCCCGCGTGATTCGGCTCATGCCGCCCCTGAATACACCTGATGATGTCGTCGACGAGTTTCTCGCGTCGTTCAAACGGGTCATGGCGGTCCCCAGCGAGGCGTCGACCGTATGAATCATCTCATTGGATGGCACCATCTTGATCATGCGGAATGGAATCAGGCGCTGAAGTCGAGTTTGCGCTTGGGACAACAGGGTAAAGCGTGGGATCGCCGGGCTGAAGGCAAGAGCCTTTGCCTGATGTTCTTCAACCCGTCGTTGCGTACGCGGGCGTCGATGGAGGTGGCGTCGGCCCAGCTGGGTGCGCGGGCGACGACCATCTCGCCCGGTGCCGGCACGTGGCAAATGGCTTTCGACGACGGTGCGGTGATGGATGGGCCCGAAGCGGAACATATTCAGGAAGCAGTGGGGGTCTTGTCGAAGTACTTCGATGCGATCGGAGTGCGGGTGTTTGCGTCGCTTTCTGACTACCACAAGGATTCCCGAGAGTATTTGATCAACCGGTTCGCGGCCGCGGCGGACGTGCCGGTCATCAACCTCGAGTCCGCGTTTTGTCATCCGTGTCAGGAGCTGGCGGATGCCTCGACGATTATGGAGGCACTCGATGGTGATCCGCGTGGACGCAAGTTCGTATTGACGTGGTGCTACCATCCAAAGGCGCTTCCGATGGCAGTCGCAAACTCGGCCGTGTCTATGGCGGCGCGACTGGGAATGGACGTTGTCGTTGCGCGGCCGGAAGGGTACGAGTTAGACGAGACCGTGATGAACAGGGCGCGGCAGTACGCTGAAGCTGCGGGCGGATCTCTTACCGAATCGACAAATCAGGACGAAGCGCTTGCCGGAGCGCACGTGGTGTATGCCAAGTCGTGGGCCGGACGAGCGGTATACGACGACCCCGACGCAGAGGCGGCATCTCGTGCTCAACTCCATGATTGGCGCGTGACCGAGGAACGGATGTCGCGCACGGACAACGGCGTGTTCATGCATTGCCTGCCGGTTCGACGAAATGTCGTGGTCGATGACGGTGTTCTGGATGGGCCGCACGCCATCCATCTACGGCAGGCGGAGTACCGGCTTTATGCTCAAAAGGCGATACTTGAGAGCGTTTGGAATCTGAAATCGGCGCCCGGGTAATGAAATCAGCTAGTCATTCAAATGGAGTAAGCGGCGGTGCGCCGGCGGTAGTCAAGATCGGCGGTGCGTTGGTCACGAAGGACCTCGTAGGGTTTTGGACCAACGTTCGAATTCTCAAGTCTGAGAGGCCTGTGATCGTTGTTCATGGTGGCGGGCCGGAGGCAACGCGTGTCGCACGGATGCTCGGCCACGAGCCCAAGATCGTCCAGGGCCGTCGCGTAACGACAGCGCGAGATCTCGAAATCATGGAATGGGTCGCGCGTGGGTCGCTCAATACACGGCTGGTCGGCCAAGCGTTGGCCTGTGGGGTCGATGCGGTCGGACTGAGCGGGGTCGATGGCGCACTCGTGCAGGTCGACCGGCGACCGCCATGGAATATCGATGGCCAAGAGGTCGACTTTGGCTATGTCGGAGACGTCCGGAAGGTGGACACGCGTGTGCTTGACGCCTTGCTTGCGGCGGATCTAACTCCTGTCATCGGACCTCTTGGGGTAGATGATGCAGGTCAAGCGTATAACGTGAATGCTGACACGATCGCAAGCTCTGTTGCCGCCACTGTTGGGGCAGGCTCACTTTTGCTTGTCACGGAGACCGGTAGCCTGCGGGATGCGGCAGATGGGGGCGGCTCCGTAGTCACAAAGTGTAACCTTGCGCGCTTCAATACGGGAATACAGGAAGGCTGGATTTCTGGCGGAATGCGAGTCAAGCTCAAGGTCGCGTTCGATGCCCTGGATGCGGGCGTATCCGAAGTACTGATCATCGGCCCGGACGACCTGCTTGACCGATCGCATGCTACCCAGGTGGTCGCGTGAAATGGATACCGGTGCGAGAGTTGTGAGAGATATTACCGTAGACGCCGTTGACCTGCTCCGCGACATGATTCGTTTCCGGTCGGTGAGTCACGAAGAAGCGGAGATCGCCGACTATGTGCAAACCCTCGTTACCTCTCGTGGAATCCGCAGTGGGCGGCATGGCGACAACGTGTACTTCTTGCTCGGAGAAGGTGAGCATCGTCTGCTGATGAATTCTCATCTCGACGTCGTTCCCGAATCATCAGACCATCCGTACGACCCCTTCGATCCGGTCGAGGTTGATGGACGCATCTACGGTCGTGGAGCGGTCGACGCCAAGGCGAGCGGCGCGGCCATGACGGTTGCTCTTCTTGAGCTGGCCGCCGAAGGATGGAGCCCGCAAGACGGCCAGCTGATTGTAGCGCTGACAGCATGCGAAGAACTAGGCAAGGGCTACAACGGCCTCGAGGATCTGCTCCCGCACTTGCCTGAGATCAAGGCGGCCCTCGTGGGCGAACCGACCGACCTCCGCCCGTGCACGGCCCAAAAAGGTCTTCTGATGCTGAAGGTGCACGCGAAAGGAAAGTCGGCGCACGCGGGGCGATCCATGCTCGGCGAGAATGCGATTGACAAGGCGGCCCGCGATATCGCGCGGCTCTCTTCCCTGAAGCTCGATCGTAGCGACCCGCTACTCGGTCAAACGCTGATTACCGTCACCACGATCGCCGGTGGCAAGGCCACCAACGCGGTTCCGGATCGGTGCACCTTCTCCCTGGACGTTCGGTCCACTCCCGCCTACACGCACGATGAATTGGTGGAGCTTATCGCCAGCCATCTCGAGAGCGACCTTGAAGTATACAGCGACCGATTGGTGCCAGTGTCCACAAACCACGATGAACCGATCGTGCAGGCCTGCATTCGTGCGTCAGACGCTGAGCCGTTCGGCTCGCCAACGATGTCTGACTGGCTCTTCCTGCGCGACCTTCCCACCGTTAAAATTGGCCCCGGTTCGAGTGAACTTTCACACTCGTCGCACGAAAACGTCGCCGCCTCCGAGGTGCGCCGGGCGGTTAGGGTTTACAAAGAAATCGCCACGTCGTATTACGCGCGTCAATAAGATCATTGGTTCCATGAAGCACGAACAGCAACCGATTTGGTACAAGGGCGGGCGCGATGCGGAGGACTGGGTGACCCGGTTCACGGTTGGTGACGATTACCTTTGGGACACCTTGCTGCTTCCGTACGACATCGAGGCCACCCGCGCTCACGCGAGGGGTCTTGTTGCAGCGGGTGTCTTGCATACCAACGATTTCGAGCGTGTCGACCACTGCCTCGCTGAACTTCTCACGCTCGTGGAGAAGGGAAGCGTGGCCGTGACCGTAGAAGACGAGGACGGCCATACCGTCATAGAACGGTTCTTGACGGAGCGGCTCGGTGAGGCAGGAAAGAAGATCCATACCGGACGGTCACGAAATGACCAGGTGCTCGCCGCGCTTCGGCTCTTTCTTCGCGGTGAGCTGAGACGCAGTGCCGGAGTTGCAGCGGAGGTCGTGGAACTCCTTTGCACGATCGCCGAACGTCACGATACAGACATGATGCCCGGCTACACCCACATGCAGCGCGCGATGCCGACGACCGCCGGTCTGTGGGCAGCGGGCTTCGCGGAGCTTCTCTCGGAAGATGTCGGCACCCTGGCAGAGGCTTACCGTCGCATCAACAGAAACCCGCTGGGCAGCGCAGCCGGCTACGGCGTTCCTTACCTGCATCTACCCCGCGAGGAGGCCGCCTCGGAGTTGGGCTTCGACGGCTCCCAGGTGAATGTCACCGCTGTTCAACTCTCGCGCGGCAAGTACGAGATGCAGGTCGTTCATGCGTGTACGCAGGTCACGTCGACGATCAACCGGCTGGCCTCGGATCTCATACAGTTCAGTATGGCAGAATTCGGGTTCGTCAGTCTGCCGGATGAGTACTGCACCGGCAGCAGCATCATGCCTCAGAAACGCAATCCCGATGTTCTCGAGCTCGCGCGGGCCGCCTACCATCGGCTCGTGGCCGAGATGAACCTACTCGCGACCCTGCCGGCGAATCTTCCTTCCGGCTATCACCGCGACCTGCAACTCACCAAGGCATCGGTGATGCGGGCGGTGACGACTACCGCGGACGTGCTCCAGGCGATCAGGAATGTGCTTGCCGGCATATCTTTCGATACGCAACGAATGCGAGAATCGGTTTCGCCGGAGATGTTTGCGACGGCCGAGGCGCTGAAGCTTGTTACCGAAGGTGTACCGTTTCGGGAAGCCTACCAACAAGCGGCCAAGACGAGAGGATCTGGATTCGAGACACCTTCGAATCTTGCAGAGCTATACCTGCTCGACGGATATCCGGGCCGATCTGACTTGAAGCATGTCCGGACACAGCTTGAGACATCGATGGCGATGTTTGAGTAGACCGACCGGGACGGATCTTGTCTTCTCGAGATGTCGCCGTTAACATTGAGAACGAGTGACAACAATACGAGAAAGTCGCATGTCTGCTGAATACGTGAAATCTTCCAGCCGAATGCTGGTTCTGGCCGTGCTATCACTGGGGTTTGTGGCCCTCACTGCGCCCGTCGCGAATGCCCAAACCGAGGAAGCGGACCACCCTCCAACGATGATCGAGCTTCCGGGTGCGGAACACCGCTCGCCGATGCTCGAGTACATCAAGAAGTCGTGGGGCACGCTAACGCGCTCTCACTCGGATCTCCTTAAAGCCCTGGTTGATCCGAAAGTCGAGCACGCCGAGGGTGAACCGTGGACGCTCTACGTGTCGGCCAAGGAGGACCCGGACGCCGTGTTGAAAGACATCTCCAGGTCATTGTCCGCAGACGAACTCAACCAGATCCGAGTCAAACGCCTTCCCGAGAACCCGCGGGAACACATGGCCGACATTTCTCCGCACGGATTGTTGTACCTGCCGCATCCTTACGTCGTCCCCGGCGGCCGATTCAACGAGATGTACGGATGGGACAGCTATTTCATCCAGGTCGGTCTTCTGCAGGACGACGAGATCGAGCTGGCAAAGAACATGATCGACAACTTCGTCTACCAAATCGAGCATTACGGGACCATCCTTAACGCGAACCGCTCCTATTATCTCACGCGATCGCAGCCGCCGTTCCTGACCGCGATGATCCTCGGTGTGTATGAAAAGACGCGCGATCGGGCCTGGCTTGAATCGACTTTGCCTGCTATAGAGAGCTATCATGAGTTTTGGTTCAGCAGCCCGCACCTGATAGAGAACCTGGGCCTGTCGAGATACTATGGTCTCGGCTCCGGTCCGGCGCCGGAAGTCATCGCGGATGAGAAAGATGAAGCGGGTCGCACACACTACGATCGCATCCGCGAGTACTATCGCACAACGCCGGTCGACCAATACGATCTCTCAATGTATTACGACGCGGCCACCGACCGGCTGACGCCGCTGTTCTACGTCGGCGATCGTTCGATGCGTGAGTCAGGGTTCGATCCTTCAAACCGTTTCGGACCGTTCAACATAGACATCATCCATTTCGCGCCTGTGTGTCTGAACTCGCTGCTCTATCGCATGGAGATGGAGGCGGCCACGATCTACGGTGAGCTCGGACGGGAAACCGAAGCGGAGGCATGGACGGCATTGGCGCAGCGCAGGGCCGAACTCGTGAACCGGTATCTCTGGGATGATGATCGCGGTCTGTATATGGACTACGACATGCTGGACGAAGAGCTGAGCGACTACGAATTCGCAACTACCTTTTATCCGCTCTGGGTCGGAATCGCGTCGAAAGAGCAGGCGAGACGTGTGGCAGCCAACCTGTACCTGTTTGAGGCGCCGGGCGGATTGCTGACCAGCACCAGCATTACCGGCAACCAGTGGGATGCACCCTTTGGCTGGGCGCCGCTACAGATGATCGCGGTGCAGGGCCTCCGACGCTACGGGTATCACGCCGATGCGGACCGTCTGACGGCGAAGTTCGTGGGCCTCGTCAGTAAGGAATTTGATGAGCACGGTGTGATCGTCGAGAAGTACGACCTTGTACAGCGTGAATCAGACGTGGAGGCCGGCATCAAATATGGCTATGCCGCCAACCAGATTGGATTCGGCTGGACGAACGCGGTCGTGCTCGAACTTCTCAAGGGAATGAAGTCGCGCTAGAGAACGGCCCGCCTGCGGCGAGGGCGCCGGCATGTACCTCTGGCAGGCGGGCGAAGCCCTCAGTTTTTGTCGATGGGCGCTCCAATCAGGTTGCCCCACTCGGTCCACGATCCGTCGTAATTCCTGACGTTGTCGTAGTGCAGCAACTCCTTAAGCACGAACCAGCTATGCGAAGACCGCTCGCCAATTCGGCAGTACGTGATTACGTCTGTGCCCGGGCGAATTCCATTACCCTCGTACAGTTCTTTCAGCTCGGATGTCGATTTGAAAGTGCCGTCTTCACGAACCGCCTGCGACCACGGGATATTCGCTGCGCCGGGGATGTGTCCGCCACGCTGCGCCGTCTCGTTTAGCCCCGGAGGCGCGAGAACCTTGCCCGTGAATTCGTCCGGCGATCGCACGTCGACCAGGACGCCGTCCGGATTGTCCAGGTGGCGAAGCACGTCGGCATGGTGTGCACGCAGGTTAGCGTTGGTCCGGGTGACCGCGTAGTTCGTTTCACTGTGATTGGGGACATCCGTCGTCAGCGGTCGGCCTTCGGCGATCCACTTCTTCCTGCCGCCGTCGACGATCTGCACCGCATCGTGACCGAAGTACTTCAGGAGCCAGTATGCGTATGCCGCGAACCAGTTGTTGTTGTCGCCATAGAGCACGATTCGCGAGTTTGAATCGGCGACGCCCGACTTGCGGAGCAGAATCTCAAAGTCGTGCTTGCTGACAATGTCGCGACGGACCTGGTGTTGAAGTTGCGTCTGCCAGTTCCAGCCCACGGCACCGGGAACGTGTCCGGACTCGTAGGCACTGGTATCGACGTCGACCTCGACAAATCGTACGTCGGAGTCGTTGAGATGGTCTTCTGCCCACTGGGTAGAGACCAGTACATCATGATTGGTGGACATGACCCATTACCTCTCGATCGATTGGGTTGCTTGATGAGGTCGGTTTTGTCTGAGATTGCACTAAGCTTCCCGGCCGGGAATGCTCAGGACGGTGCAATCGGAGTCAATTTCTTCTCGACCACTGCAACCCTCTAGATAGTGCTTGCCACTCAATGATTCCAGTACAATCAACGTCAGGCTGCGGCGGGGATCCGTGAGGGCAACTTTGCCGGTGAAGTCCGGTACACTACGAGCGGAGGCAATATTGGATTATGGTTCAGCAAACGACTCGAAAAGCGACATCACCTGAGCCGCAAAAGGTCTCTTTGGTGGAGGATCTACGGTCGGGCGAAATCAAGCATTCGCTACAGCGGGACTTCAGGGAGATCTCTGATTTCTATCTCGACACGAATACCCGCGACCGATTGTCCTCGATGGGGCGAGTGAAGAAGACGTTTGTTGTCAGCATCGAGGTCCTGAAGAGTATGTTCCTCAAGCTGACCCCGGCCCGTCGGCTGATGCTCATCCTTGCGATTTTTCTTGCGGTGAATGGACTCGGTGAGTCGACCGGCCAAGTCTTGTCGGGGTTCGTAATTCTCACGTTTATCCTTGTACTCGAGCTGAAGGACAAGCTGCTTGCCCAAGACGAGCTGGCGGCCGGGCGTGTCGTTCAAAACGCCTTGATGCCCGAGGAAAGCCCGCATGTTGAGGGTTGGGATACGTGGATATACACACGACCAGCCAACGACGTCGGTGGCGATCTGGTCGACTATCTGGATATGGATGACGGGCGTGTGGGCATCGCGATTGGCGACGTGGCGGGCAAGGGTCTGCCCGCCGCTCTCCTGATGGCAAAACTGCAGGCTACGGTTCGGGCCGTCGCCACCGAGTATGATTCCCTGGCTGACCTTGGATTGCGGGTCAACGCCATATTCCGTCGCGACGGAATCCCAAGCCGTTTTGCTTCTCTGGCGTTCCTGACGCTTCGCGCGGATTCCAACCGGATCCAACTGCTGAATGCCGGTCATCTTCCGCCGCTGATCTGCGGGGAGGAGGGTGTGCGCGAGTTGCCGCACAGCTCGCCGGCGCTCGGTATCATGGAGAGTCCATCCTTCGAGGAACAGGAGGTCGAACTTCAACCGGGAGAGTGTTTGGTGGTCTTCAGCGACGGCGTGTCGGAGGCCCGCGACGAGTTCGGGACCTTTTTTGGAACCACGCGGCTCGTGAAGCTGCTACCGCTGCTGAGGCATCATACGGCGAGAGAGTTGGGTGAGCGTCTGGTGCGGAGGGTAGAGGAGTTCGTCGGTAACGAAGTGTGGTCGGATGACCTGTCTATCGTGGTTATCCGGCGGGCCGGACGCGCAGGCGCCGGTTGATAGAGGGGATCTAGACGGCGGCCGGACGCCGAATCGTGTTCAGGGCCGCGACGAAGTCTGCAACGAGGTCATCCACGGACTCGATGCCAACGGACACCCGGACGAGGCCGTCGGTGACTCCAGCTGCTGCCCTCTCTTCCGGTGAAAGAGATACGTGCGAGGTCTGTGCCGGTTGTACAATTAGCGTTTCAACGCTGCCTAGACTTGGCGCCAGCACAGGGATCTCAAGCGCGCGCATGAACGCCGTGACCGCCGATCCATCTCCTTCGATTTCAAAGCTCAGCATCCCACCGAATCCATCCAGATATTTTGCAGCGCGACTATGGGAGGGGGACGAAGGGAGTCCCGCATAGTTGACGCGGGTTACCTCTGGATGATCATTCAGCACCTGAGCGAGCACGGAGGCCGTCTGATTTTGCCGAGCGACGCGTACGGCCAGCGTCTTGAGGCCGCGATGTAGAAGGTAGCAGGCGTGGGGGTCGAGGCTTCCGCCCAGTTGCGTCACGCGTTTTCGTATTC
>JAHHLP010000110.1 GCA_018679295.1 Rhodothermia bacterium | reverse complement strand
TCGTCATGGTGCGGCTAAACGCCTTGCCGGCATCCAGTCGATAAACGTAGACGCCGGACGCCAGCCCGTTGGCGCCGTCGAAGCTCACGGCATACTTGCCGGCCGCCATCGTTTGGCCATCGATAAGCGTTTGAACTTCACGGCCGAGCACATCAAAAACAGTCAGACTCACTTTCTCGGAAGAGGGCAAGCTGAAGTTGATCGTAGTAGTCGGATTGAAGGGGTTCGGGTAGTTCTGATCGAGCGTGAACTCTGCAGGAACCTCACCACCCACCTCTTCCACGGCCACTCCGAACGAGGAGCGCCCCGCTACCGCCACCGGCACCCACGACGTCGGTGTATTCCAACCGCTCTGGCTCCATCCCCACTGATCAGAGCGGGTTGAGCTACCGGGATCATCGTTGTCGTTCACAGAGACGGCGAACGGGATGATCTTGAAGGCATCGTCTGCAGGCTCCGTAAAGAGCGCATCGAGGGGCGGCGTCTGGCTTTGATTGATCAGCGACGCGAACGGGAAGTACGCGAGGATCTTGTACCCGACGGTTCCCGCACCGTTATCCAGGTTGTCCGCGATCAACAACGCACCTTCTACCGGGCTGTCAACACCGTTTGAGAACACGGTTCCATTGCCCTGCGGCATGGTCTGCGAGATACTTCCACTTGCAGGATCGTCCGACGCTACCGTGATGGTCCACTGATAGTCCGGCTCTACTCCACGCTCCATCGTCGGGTGGGTCGATCCATCAATCCACGGCACCTCGTATGAACCCCAGTTGATCTGGATGCTGTCGTACTGCCATCCATCACCACCGGGCGTCGACTCACTGAGGAAACCATTCGCATCGTCGGTGACTTCGGCATACAGATACATCTCGGCACCGCCGCCCACATCCGGGCCGACACCGAAACGAGCAGCCAACGACAGATCGTCGTTACTCACGAAGTCGGTGCCCGTGTCACCGGTGAACCAGTTGTCCGCGTTGATTTCGAACGTGCTGGACGCAGCCGGGAAGCTGGCGTCTGTTACGTTGCCGGCGGAAATATCATCGAAGATGGCGTTCGCCTCGTCCTCTGTGAGGACTGGAATCATTTCCTGGACTTCGAGATCCGGGTTGACGACCGACGTGCCACTATTCGAAACATCCTGGTTCTCAACACCGAACCCACTCAGTGACGTAACCGCATAGTAGATCTCACTCGTCGTGAAGGACGGGTGAGGTACTTCGAGCGCGTGGCGCACCTCGAGCGGTTCTGTTGTCGCGGGGACGGTTGCGCCTAGCGCCATTCCGCCACCCACCTTGGACAGACTCGTGATGGGTTCGTCGCTGAAATACACGTTGTATGCCGAGGCATCTCCGGTCGGGGTCCACGTGACCACGTTGACCGCGCCATCCGGGGAAGCGCTCGCGCTCGCCACTGGGGCGCCTGGGTCAGCTGCCGAGGAGACGTCGGTGTTCGGTCCGCCGATGTACAGGTCATCCAGCCAGATCGGGCCGCCGCCGGTGTTGTTGTCGAAATGAACTCCGACAAAAGCAACTGCGTCCCAGGAGAACTCTTCAAAGAGTGGATCTTCGCAGGGCGCCGTCGGAATTGCCTTCGGATTCAGCGGGTCCGGTGCGAGGCAGATACCGAAGCCTCCACCGGAATTGCTCCACGCACCACCGTAGGCCCAATACCTGGCCAATGAGTCCAAGGGAGTGGTAATCGGTGTGCCGTCCACATTCTTGTCAACCCGCGCCGAATCCAGCTCCGCTCTAGTCGTCGGCGGGAGTGGAATTGCGAGGTCGTGCCACGTTTCGTCGTGCACCCATTGCGGAATGGTCCAAACGAGACGCATCTCGTGATTCTGATCGGCTTCGTCGGGAGCCGACTCGTCAATAGAGTCAAAAAACGCGAGGCGGAACGTGCCATCAGTTCGAAGCCCAGCGTTGGCCGCTGACGACCGAATGCGGACATACAGCGTGTCATCCGTATTTGCCGACATATCTACTCCAGTCGCGGCATCCCAGCGCCAACCGTTTGCCGCCCACCCAGCGTAGTCAAACTGCGCCACCGTGTTGGAAGCGTCATCCGGATCGGCCGCCGTAGTTGTCCACGGGCTTGGCACGACAAGATTAGAGCCGTTCACGAAAAAGATAAACTCGTCGCCTAGCGGTTCTGCTTGCCCGAAAGCGGTTCCAGCGCTGAGGCCGAAAACACCGATGAGACTGGCGACGAGCACGAGACGGCCCGTAACGTTTGCTGTCATAGCATCCTCCTTGAATTGAACTTTACGGGCCAGAGCACCCGTCAGCACCGCCCGAACTGCAACAGGGCAGCCCGAACGGTGGTCTTGAGCTCGCCGAAACGCGACTCATGAAAACCTTTTCACAAAAGTAACGAAGCGCCAACACCGTGTCAACCCACAAAGCCGATTATCGTGCAATCAGCATCGCACGCACTGAAACGAACGCCCCCGATCGCATTCTAACGAAGTAAACACCCTCTGACAGCCCCTCGCCGTCGACCTCAACGACGTGCCGACCCGGACCATGCAACGCCGCGACCGGGGTCGCCACCAGGCGCCCAATGCTGTCAAAAACGTCAATTCGCACGTCCGCGGACGTCGGAATCTGATACACAACGCGCGTTTCACGCGAAAATGGATTCGGGTAGTTGCCCTCAAGCCTGAAACCCGACGCCGAAGGGTCCTCGGCAACAGACGTGCCGGACTGAAGTCTAAAATTCAGCCAGTTCAGCCGCCACGCCGCTGACACAATGTCAATGCGAAGCTGCTGAACGCCCGCTTCCAGAGGCACCCGGTTAAGACGCGGCGACGCCCACATCTGGGGCTGAGGGCTACCCTCCGACGTAAACGACATAGTCGTGTCAAGATTCGAAGCTCGAATGCGGAAAGTGCCGGAACCCAGGTTCGACGAAGCCCGCGCGATGATCTCGTACAAACCGCTCTGCTCGACGTCGACCGTGTACGTCAACCACTCCCGGGCGTTCATCGCAAATACGTTATAGCCGCGATCCAAATCCAGCGTCCGACTCACGTCGACGCCTTCTTCGCTTCGAAACCCCGCTACACCCCGATTGCTAGCGTCTGCGTCGCGATATGCGACGTTCGACCCTCCAAAATCGTAGTTCTCCGCTTCGATCTTCCCCGGTATAGGTGCAGGCCGCATCAGATAGGGGCCCGGCGCGCACCCACCGCCCACGGTGACCGAAACAGTGTCCGATGTGGCGGTTCGGCCCTCGTCGTCCACTACCCTTGCACTAAGGTCATAGCATCCAGTCGCCAGATTGTCGACTTCGAGATCGTACGGTGGCTGCCGAACCTCTCCAAGAATCGCACCTCCCTGCAGGAATTCGACGCGGTTGACCGCTCCGTCGATATCAGACGCATCGGCCGACAACACCACCGTACCGCCGGGCGCAAACTGTGCACCCTCTGCGGGACTCGTCAGTGACACGGTGGGTGTCGCATTCGCGCGCTTGAACACGCGAACGTAATCAACGAGCAGCTGCGCCGGAAAAATCGAATCATCGATACCCTGCTGCCCTCCCTGAGTACCGCCGATGGCGAGATTAAGAATGATGTGAAACGGCTGGTCATACGGCCAACTGGTCGCTCCCACGCCTTCGTTCGAGTAGGTATAGTAGCTGACATCATCCACAAAGAACTCCAGCTTGCTCGGCGACCACTCCACAGCATACACGTGAAACTCTGAGACCGCATCGGCAACAGCTGTGGTCATTGTGCGATCGACGCAGCACACGAGACCGTTGTACTTGTTGGTGTGTATCGTGGCGAACACCTCATCCGGGCTTGAGCCGACATGTTCCACGATGTCGATCTCCCCATTGTCGGGCCAACCGCCGTCGCTGTACACGTCCTCCGTATGCAGAAGCCAGAAGGCGCTCCATGTACCTCGCCCGCCTGGCAATTTCATTCGAGCCTCGAAGCGACCATAGGTCCAATCGGCGATACCTTCCGTCTTGAGT
>JAHHLP010000537.1 GCA_018679295.1 Rhodothermia bacterium | reverse complement strand
CTCTCTCTTCCTTTCTTGACAACGGCGCGCCGGAATCCCGCGTGGATCTGGTCACGGGCGATTTCGGGAAGCATGCCGAGTGTGCCGCTGTGTTCATTCTGCTGGGCAAGTTCTGGATCGACGAGGTGCGGGGGACCTCTCAGTCGAAGCGCACGGAGGCAGATTTGGTCGAGCAAGTGAGAAGGTCCGGCTGGCGGCCGGTAGGCGAGTAGTGGCAGGACGGTCTCTTTTGTCATCCCGGCCCAACGTCATCCCGGGCGGAGACCCGGGATCCATGAAAGGGCTGGGCCTCGCGGGACGTTCAATGGGTTGCCGCTTTCGCGGCAATGACGGCCTTTCTCGTCATCTCGGCCATAGGTCATCCCGGCCAGCCTGCCCCTGCGAAAGCGGGGGAGCCGGGACCCATGAAAAGGCCGGGGCGCACGGGACGCTCAATGGGTTGCCGCTTCCGCGGCAATGACGCCCTTTTTCGTCATCTCGGCCAATGACAACCAGGGTCCATGGAAATTCACACCTGCGCGTCGAGCGGGTCGGAACGAATCCCTATCTTCCAAGTCCCCCACTTGGCCGGTTCACGATTTGGATCGGCAAGCAGATTGAAGGCTGCGCACGGCCGGACATCTGCAAGCGCTGCGGCGACATGAGCCTGCAAGATGCACCGGCGAGCCGCTATTTCTACGCCACCATCTATCACAGAAGCGCATCAGATGCGGCAGATCGAACTCATCGCCGACGAGCCACGTACCGACAACATGGAGCGTGCATCGGAGATTGTCGACGGGCTAAACGAGGCGCAGAGGCAAGCCGTTACGACCACGGACGGTCCCTCCCTCATCGTAGCCGGCCCCGGTTCCGGCAAGACGAGGGTTTTGACGCACCGCGTCGCCTATCTCATTGCCACGGGCCGAGCGCAGCCGTTCCACATCCTCGCCTTGACATTTACGAATAAGGCAGCCCGTGAGATGAAGCGCCGGATCCAGCAGCTCGTGGGCGACGTGCATGCAACAGGCATTTGGATGGGCACCTTCCACTCGATCTTTGCCCGCATCCTTCGCCGTGAGGCGGACAAGCTCAACTTCACGTCGGACTACACGATCTACGACACCGACGATCAGGACCGCATCTTCCGCGGGCTGATGGACCAGTACAACATCGACCCAAGGCAGCATCCGGTGCGTGCCATCCGGTCCATGATATCGGAAGCCAAGACGCAAATGATCTCGCCGTCCGAATTTGCACGCGTCGCTATGTCGCCCCAGCAGGAGAAGGCTGCGCAGCTATATCAGCCCTACATCGAGACGCTTCATCGGTCCAATGCGATGGATTTCGACGACCTGCTCCTCAAGCCGCTCGAGCTATTCCGTAAAGATGCCGAGACGCTCGAGAAGTATCAGTCACGCTGGCGATACGTCCACATCGACGAGTATCAGGACACCAATCAGGCGCAGTACCAGCTCACCAAACTGCTAGCGGCGCGACACAAGAATATCTGCGTCGTAGGTGACGACGCGCAGAGCATCTACGCGTTTCGAGGCGCGGACATCGGCAACATCCTGTCGTTTCAGAAGGACTATAAGGAAGCGAAAGTCTTGCGGCTGGAGCAAAACTACCGATCGACAGAGAAAATCCTGCGCCTCGCCGACTCGATCATCAAGAACAACGAAAAGCGCCTCGATAAGTCACTCTGGACCGAGAATGACGAGGGAGAGGATGTCGTCCTCATGGAGGCGATCTCCGAAAAGGACGAGGCGCAGAAGATCGAGCGACGAATTCGCGACATCTACGTCCGCGGACACCACTACCGCGACTGCGCGGTCCTTTACCGAACCAACGCACAGAGCCGATCGATCGAGGAAGCATTGCGCCGTGCCGGCATCCCATACCGCGTAATCGGGGGCCTGTCGTTCTACCAGCGTAAGGAGATCAAGGACGTCGTGGCCTACCTGCGACTCGCTGTAAATCCGCACGACACGGCAAGCCTGAGGCGCGTGATCAACTTTCCAACGCGGGGCATCGGTTTGAAAACGCTTCAGCAAATTCTCGACTACGCCGCCGACCGAGACATGACTCCCTGGGCGGCTATCGAAGAGATTGAGGAAGTGGGTCTGTCCGCACGAGCCCAGCGGGCGGTCAAGAAATTTGCGACGCTGATTGCCGAGTTTCGTGACCGGGCGGTGACCGAACCGGCTGACGAAGTTGCCCGCGAGGTCATTCGCGGTTCGGGGCTGCTCGACGAGTTGAAGCGCGAGCATACGACGGAAAACCTCGTCCGATGGGAGAACGTACAGGAGCTCGTCAGCGCCATCGCCGAGTTTGTCGAGTCAAACCCGGACACCGGGTCGCTCAGCACGTTTCTGCAAGAGGTGTCGCTTCTGACCGATGCCGACGACGATCACACGGAGGGCGATAAAGTAACGCTGATGACGCTGCATGCATCGAAAGGCCTTGAGTTTCCGGTGGTGTTCATCACGGGCCTTGAGGAGGGGCTTTTCCCGCTCGCCCGTGCGGCGCAGGAGAAGGAGGAATTGGAGGAGGAAAGACGGCTGTTCTACGTTGGCGTAACACGGGCCGAGAAGATGCTATTCCTGTCGACGGCTCGCAGCCGCTACCAGTATGGCGAGCAGCAGTCGTGTGTACGCAGCCGCTTTCTGGATGAGACGGCGCCGGGCCTGATCCGCACGGAGGCGGGCGGTGACTTTACGGCCGCGAAGGATCGATTTCGAATGCGACCCGGTGGACGGGTCGCGTACGACAACGTCGACCCCTACTACTACAGGAAGAACCTGCGTGCCGGATCGGGTACTTCAGATAGGGCCGCAGGTCGACGTGTCGTCTATGATGAAGGTGAGGGTGGCGACATCGTGCCCGGCGTAATCGTCGAGCACGACGTGTTCGGGGAAGGCAAGGTGCAGGCGGTTGAGGGGAACGGTCAGCAGGCCAAGGCCACAGTCTTTTTCAAGACGGTAGGGCAGAAGAAGCTCGTCCTGCGGTTCGCCCGGCTCAGGGTGATCGGATGACCACAGTCCGCCACCGGGACCCCTTCATGCCCTTGGCCGCCCTCGCAGCCGTGGCGGCGCTCGTCGCTATGGCTGCCTTTTGGATGTCTGGCTGTGCGGGCGACGACCGTCTGAAACTCGTGGTCTATAGCCCACATGGTAAAGAACTGCTTACCCACTACGAAAAGGCGTTTGAGGCGTCTCATCCCGACGTCGACGTACAGTGGATCGACATGGGTGGTCAGAACGCTGAGGATCGGATACGCACAGAGAAGACGAACCCGCAGGCGAGCCTGTGGTGGGGAGGTGCCGGCATGGCGTTCGACCGCGCAGCACGTGAAGAGCTGCTGGAACCATATCGCCCCAGTTGGGCGGCTGCCGTTCGTGACGACGCACGCGGAAGTGCCGGCGAATGGTACGGCACGTTCTTTACCCCCGAGGTCATCGCCTACAACACCGTGGCTGTTGATTCGGGAGATGTCCCTCGATCATGGGACGAGCTGCTCGAGCCGAAGTGGAAAGGCCGCGTTCTAATCCGCTATCCGCTTGCCTCCAGCACGATGCGGACGATTTTCGGCGCCATGATCTTGCGACAGCCTACCGTGGAAGAGGGTTACCGCTGGCTTGCCCGACTGGACCAGAACGTCAAGACGTACACCGCCGATCCGACCCAGTTGTACCTCAAGCTCGCCAGAGGCGAGGGCGATGTGACCCTCTGGAACCTCCCGGATATTTACCTCCAGGCGACCGCGAACGGTTATCCTTTTGGCTCTGTTGTGCCGTCTGAGGGGACGCCCGTGCTCGTGGATGGGATCGCTCTTGTGAAGGGGGGTCCGAATCTCGATCGGGCGCGTGAGTTCTACGAGTTTGTGACGACCGACAGTGCGCTGGTTCATCAGGCCGAGGCCTATTTTCGGATTCCGGTCCGAGACGACATCTCTGCCGATCAGTTGCCCGAGTGGATGGCGACGATCGATGTCCAGCCACTCGCGATCGATTGGGGCCGCTTGGCAGACGAAGGTCCCGACTGGATGCAGTTCTGGGATGAGCAGATCAAGGGAAGGGGAGAGGAGTATCTCCAGGAACTCTAGCGTCCGCAGATCAGGCCGGGTCCGCTTCCGCAGATGCGAGATAGTTCGCCCGCAAGAACCGCACGTGATGCTCCTGGTGTCCGCCGACGATGTACATTAATGCACGGACGGTTACCGGCCATCCGCTAGCCACACCGCCACGATCAAGTTCTTCGTCGGAGAAAGAGCTGAACAAAAGAATGTTTGACTTGCGCAGGTAAAACAACTCGTCCGAGATGTCGACGAGAGTACGTTGGTCAAAACGGGCAGCATCCACGTAGACATCTTGATCCATGCCGGGTAGTTCGGCCGGCTCATTTCTAGCGAACTGCATGGCTCTGCCGCTGAAGAGGCGCTCCGAATCACACAGGTGTCCGGCGACCTGTTTGATGCTCCACTTGCCCGCCTTGTAGCGATGACCGGCCCTGTCCTTTGGCACTCCGCGAAACAGGTACGCAGTCGAGGCCATCTGTGTCGTCAGAAAACCGATTACGTCGCCGTCCGGTACGAGACTCACGTAGCCGTGGTAGAAGTCGTTGTATTCGTGGCTGGAAGGCTTGATCGTGAATCGCTTACTCATCTTCGCCAGGTTCTCTCGCTGCACGGAATGGCACGAAGAAAATGCTACTTGCTCTAACCGGACGGCTACACAGCAGCGACCGAGCTGACCTCGGCATCCGGATCGCCCGTCTCTCCGCTCATCA
Source organism: Rhodothermia bacterium (assembly GCA_018679295.1). GTDB lineage: Bacteria > Bacteroidota > Rhodothermia > Rhodothermales > JABDKH01 > JAHHLP01. The sequence continues at coordinate 50 of JAHHLP010000537.1, read as the reverse complement.
GTACCGAGAATGGGCGGAGTGGTTCGATGTTCTCAAACACGATCTTGAGG
>JAHHLP010000061.1 GCA_018679295.1 Rhodothermia bacterium | reverse complement strand
CACTTGAAACGTCACCCCGGGATTGACCCGGGGTCCAAATCGTCATCCCGGCCCGAGAGCCGGGATCGTAGACCGAGCAGGCAACCTCTGGGTACCCGCGTTCGCGGGTATGACGATTGTCACCACTGCGCAAAAAGAAAAAGGGGTGAGCGGCCTTGAGCCACCCACCCCTTAGTCTTTCCTTGAGTCGATCTTCTAGAGGACGACGCTCACAGTGAACATCTGAACCTCGTCGAAGAATTCCGCACCCTGGTACGAGTAGTCGACACTCGCGGAGCGACCGGAGAACTCGAAGTTCAAGCCGGCTCCGACTGACCAACCCTCGAACGCTGTCTGGTCCATGTCCTCCTGCCACTCGTACGCGCCGCGTACGAACAGGATGTTACGCAGACCCAGCTCGAGACCGCCCGAGAACTGGTCCTGGGCGAAGCTGTTCGAGCGGAAGTTGCCGAGAACACCGAGGCTGACGTCGGCTGCAACCTGGCGCGTGTACGACACGCCGAAGTTGAGGACGGTCGGCAGCTCGAAGCCTGCCGCCTCGATCGACACAGCTTGCGTGGTTGCATTCGGCGGAGCGCCTGGTAGGCGGACCTGCTGAGTCAACCCGTTACCCGTGTAGGTCATGCCCGGACCAAAGTTCTTGAGCGCGACGCCGAAGCGAAGGCCCGTCTCTCCAACCGTATAACCCATACCCGCGTCGAGCGCCAAGCCGGTAGCATTTGCCCGGTCGATATCCTCACTGAGGAGCTTGACCGTGACACCGGCCGCGATGCGGTCGGTCAGCTGCCGCGCGTACGAAGCGCCGAACTGCAGGTAGGCGGGAGAGAACGTCACGTCCGTGACCTCCGGCTGCAATTCCGTTGTGAGCGGAATGTCGCCGAAGTCCCACGAGGTAACGACGAGGGCGAGGCTACCGCTTCCAACACGCTGCGCGATACCAAACGTGTTCACGTTGATATCGGCGAAGTACTGCATGTTGGAGAACAGAGCGTTCGTCCCACTATTGAACACGAGGCCTGCCGGGTTCGAATGCAGCGCCTCGATACCGGACATCGACGAGAAACCGCTCGTCGAGGTGTTGCCCAGCGCGGCCGTACGAGCCGTGACCGGTAGGAGCAGGTAGGTTGCCCCCGCCGTGCCGCGACGATCCTCGCCCTGTCCGAGCACCTCTTGGGCACTCAGACCGAGGAGAATGGCTGCCAGGCCGATGTAGGTGACAATTTTATGTCTCATATCAAGAAACCTCCAGAGTTTCATATCGAGGAAAAAGACGCCTGGCTTACAGTTCATTTAGCTGAACCTGCTTCTTGACGACCGCGAATTTCAGGACGCGTTCGCCATAGGTTGCGCCGGCGCTGTCTTTTGCCTCAACGTGTATGAGGTACATACCGCTGGCAATGGGCAGGCCCTCTTCCGTGTTAAGGTCCCAGTTAATGTGACGCGCCGAGCTGTTCTTCTCGAGCGTCCGAATCAGCGTCCCGTTGAGCGTGAATACTCGGATCGTTGCCTGCTCCGGCAGGTTCGTGATCCGCGTAACGTCCACGACGCGCGAGACCTCGTAGTCCGACGATCCCAGGTATGGGTTCGGAACGACCGTGATCAAGTCGAGCGCCTCTTCGCGGGTCTGGGCGTTGCCCGTGACCGCACCGAGACCTTCGGTGTTGATCTCGTAGGTGTCTCCGTCAAGAAGCGGTTTTGTGGTGTAGAACCGCTGAACCACTCCGAAGGCCGGATGCGGCGGATCACCGGCTGGATCACCTTCATAGATGATTCGCTGCAACGGACGACCGGTCGAGATATCCACCAGCGTCGGAGAACCCGTATCACTGACGTCCCCGATGATCGCTCCCGATGACACCTCACCTCCATCTGAAACGCACGTGGCGGCATCTACCTGCGGCTTGACGAACGCTTCGTAGTCGGCATAGGTCGTGACCGGGTAGTATGCGTAGATACGCATCGTAGTACCAGACCAAATGCCGAACGGAGCTTTGCTTATGTCGTCGAAATACGTGAAGCTACAGGCATCACGTCCGGAGGAGAACAATACCGGAACCATTTGTACGTCGTCGGCCGGATCGTTCGGGCTCGAGGCCGTGCCTGTGTACGTCGCGCCGATATCCCACACCTCAAAAGGCACCCAGATGGCCGCCTCTGTCGTGAAGTAGTGGTACGCGTAGCTTCCGGTCTCCGTGAAACGGATCTCGTAGTCCTGCGGTGCGAAGCCGGGCAACGTGCCCTCTGGCCCAGTTCCTTCATGGTACATGATGTAACCGCCAGGGCCGGAACCTGCACCATTGAACGACCCGTACAGGAAGTTCCCGCCCACTTCGGCACAGCCGAATGTCGACGATGCGCTCGGCCCACACGCGTAGTTGTCACCGGGGCCCGCAATCTCGACGAACATTTCCGCGCCGTCAATGATCAAGACATCCGGATCCGGACCGCTGATCGTAAACGACAGGCCGTCAAGGTTTTGAACCCCCTTGCCTGTCGGCGCAACGATGCCCGTCTGGTCGAACGTGGACTGGGCGTCAAAGAGAACACTGCCCGCCGTGGCGTTTCGGATGTTGTATGTCAGCTGATCGTCGACCGTGACCATATCGATCGCGTAGCTATCGCCTGTGACCTTTGACGGGTCGACAATCTCGATCGCAACACCCTGTGAACCGTCAGCAGCCTTCGCAGCACCACCACCGCCTCCAGCCGTCCGGACCGTCTCGAAGACGACGCCCGGGGTGGAGTTGATAACGGTACCGCCATTGGAGGCGACCTGCTTGGAAGGCGTAACCGTCACGCGGTTGAAACCCTGCGTTATCGGCGAGAAGAACCCTTGTGGGTTTGACTCTGCGTTAAACGCATACGCCTGGACCGCGAAGTGGTACTGGCTGTAGTTCGTCAGGTTACTGATGAAGTGCGACTTCTTCAGTCCTGTGTCGGTACCCTGCACCAACAGTGTCGTATTGACTGCACCGGTAATGGCGTCCACCGCGCGGCTGACAACGTTTGTCGCGCCATTGCCCGCACGGTCGTAGACCGCGATGATCTCACCATCCTGATCGTTGGCGGACTCATACTGCCACACGAGATATCCTTCCATCGTGTACGTGTCGTCCTCCGGATCTGGCACGGTCAGGTTAACACTGGGTGCGTCATACGAATCCAGATAGTTGTTGTCCGTCGGACGATAGTCCCAGTTGAGGACGACGCCTTCATCGAGTTCCGTCACGGTAACGCGTGGCGGATCGGGTGGAGGCGGTACGTCGAAGTCGAGGTCGAACGCTGCCTGAGCAACCGCGTCGTCCTGCTCCATCTGCTTGACAGACTGGATGCGGTCGTTCGTACCCGCCCACACGATACCGAAGACGATCTCCTGAACGTCACCGGGCTGCATCGTGAAAGGACCGGCTGACTGCAGGAAGCGACGGTCGGACGGAACGTTCGGCGCTCCACCCGGCGTTGGCTGATCCTCGCTCCAGAACTCCGGCGGATCGGCAGGGAACATGTAGTTCGTGGGGTCCTCCGAGAACCCACGTCCGGTTCCACCGAACGTAATCGGAATACCATCTCTCCACTCGCCCTTCAGATAACCGTAGTATTCCTGGGCGTTAGTTGGGTTACCCTGCTCACTGGAGTTGTTGTTGTAGAAAACGAACTTGGCCATCGCAACCCGCTCGCCTTCCTCGTCGACCTCACCGTCTCGGTCGTTGTCGAGTCCGTCGTTGTCCACGAGCGGACCCTGGAAGAAGTCGTAGCCGAGCGCAGGCGGCTTGTCACCATACCCGGTGCTGCCGCCATCTTCGTTATCGCCGTTATATACGTAGCCAATACCAAGGGCTGAATCGCTTCCGACGTAGTCATCACTGGAGTCTCCCAGGTCGGGATCAGACCAGAGTCCAAGATAGACGTCTGTAAGAGTTTCCGTCCCCTTGTAGATCATCTTATACTTGTAGAAGGTCGTATTCCCGAGCGGGCCGGCCTGGTTGAACGCGAATGCCGTCGCCTGCACCTCCAGTCCGATCGGAGGCGTCTCCGTCGTAAGGTGCACGTTTCCGGCATCGTTCATGATCCACCAGAGCGTCTGGTCTCCGATGACCTCAGGAAGGTCGCCGCCGTCCAGATTATAGTTGTCCGGGTTGCCGTCACCGTCGATGACTGCGGCACCGAGGTCCCACGGCCAGTCGATCATGTCAGAGGTCGCGACTCCCGTTTCCTGGAAGGTCTTGATGTCCTCACGGCTGATGCGGAAGATTCGGTCGTACACCGAGCAATCTGCCGGTGCCTGACCGGTGGCATCCAGCGGGCCGGGCCAGAACTCCCAGTCGCCATACGTAGCCGCAGCGATACGAAGCTCCCCATCAGCAAGACCACCGATCCAGATTCCTGAGGCAAAGATCGCGTTCGATCCCGACCCCTTGGGCACTTCGTAGATTGGGTTTCCGCCGATCCAGAAGAGGCCGCCGTTGTTGTACATACGCGCCTTGACGTTGTTGACGTCGAGGTCGCTCGAAGCGCTGCCGAGGTCGCAAGTGGACACCTGTCCCGCAAACTTTGCTCGGAGCGCCGCAATTTCTGCCTGCGTCTTTTTGCGCTTGTCCTTGTCCTTGTCAACATCGGCGTAAGCGGCCGAGCTGAAGGCAAAGAGAAGCGCCAAGAGCAACATGCTGTATTTCCTGACGAAAGGCATGTGCATAGTCTCCATATTCGATTTTATTCTTCGGGTGTATCTCCTCAAGGCCGAGGCCTCTGCCGGCGACTCTTTCGAGCCGCCGGCAAGCCTCGGCGAGCGTATCTCTTAGAAGTTCAGCCGAACTCCCAGTCGGATTCTGCGCGGCACCGAGTAACGCGGGCCACCAGAGTAGTGATTGCCTCCTACGCCCGTGGGTGCATCCACCCAGCGGTTGTAGTGGTCCGAGAACGACGTCGTCGCAAGCGGATCACCGAGCGCGGAGCCGAAAGCAGCGGCACGCTGCTCACCCAGCGTCGTCGCCAGGAATCCGTCCGTCTCCGGAAGACCCGACGCGCGGTACACGCCGAGAGCGTTGTCGCGGTCGAGAACATTCTCAACCCAGACGAAAGCCGTAACGGACGAGCTGCTTCCGATCGGGAAACGGCGATCCACTCTGAGGTCAAGAATGCTGTACCACGGCAGTCTCTGCGCATTGATACTTCCATCCACACCCGCTGTGAACGAGTCGTTGACCGGTAGCGCCTGCTGTAGCGCCGTGTACGGCATGCCGCTTCCGATCTGTGCGAGCACGTTGAACCCAAAGTTCTGCAGGAACGCGGTATCTCCAATCTTCGGCCCTTCACCCTGACCCAGCCGGTAGTCGAACGACAGGTTCGCCGAGTGGCGACGGTCGAATCCGGCAGGTGAGATGAAGTTCGGGAAGTAGAGACCGTTGGCGAGCGTGCCACGCCACTGGATGACGCGGAGCGCCTGCGAATCACTTCCTGTCGCTTCTGCGACCGAGAAGGTGTAGTTCGCGCGCAACGCTATTCCATTTGTTCTTCGGAGGTCAAACTCGAACTCGAGACCCTTCGTGGTCGCGAAGTCGATGTTCTCCACGTTTCCGTAGGAGCCAACTCCAAGGCCCACGGCGTTGACGTTCCGGATCTGCACGAGGTCTTTCTGCTGCCGCAGGAAGGCCGAGATCTGGAATGCTGCCCGCGAGCCAAGCGACTGACGGAATCCGAGTTCATACTGGGTCGTCTTCTCCGGCTTGAGATCCGGGTTGTTTAAGCGAGACTGACCCGAGATCTGATCGTAGGTCGTGAACGGAGCGAACGCCTGCTCACGCGGGCGCTGCGACGTTACGTTGTAGCTCGCGAAGAACAACGCCTGGTTTGTAACCGGGAACGAGACACCGATACGCGGCATGACCGTCACTTCCGGCTCGTAGTCTTCGAAGATCTCTCCTACGAGCTTCTCAGTGTCCGGCTTCTGACGCTGGGTTCCTGCACGATCAATCGTGTTCAGATCTGAATCCTGACCCGTCGCATCGAAGAAGTCTCCGTCGATGTTTCGGAAGCCGACGATGTTGCCGGAGTCGTTGAAGTACACTGCGTAATCATCGCCGATAGTCGACGGGATGTCAGCAGAACCGCCGGTAATCTCCGAGATCAGGCCGCTGTCCGACGCCCGAACGATCGGTGCGGGAGCGAAGGGATCCTTGAGAACCAGGGTGTTGTTGTCGAAGACGTCAACGCGAAGACCCAGGTTAATCACGAGATCGCGGAATTCGATCTTGTCCTGGATATAGCCTGCGTAGTAGAGCGGCTTGTGCGGCTCGACGTTATGGTTTGCAGGATCACTCGTGTCGAGATATCCGTCGACGTTCTGGTTGTCGACTTCCTCGAGGCCGAGGTAGTCATAACCGTACCAGACGGCTCTGTCGCGCATGGCCTTGAAAGGCAGGCTTGCGTAGACATCCGCAAAGTTCGACTGGTCCCCACTAAGTGTGAGAGCGCCGAACAGGGCGGCATCATCCGGATTCAGTGGGTCGAGGTTCTCTGCACCGCAGTTCGAAGCTTCCGTGTCATCGCACACAAAGCGCGAGAGGCCGAAGGCTCCTACACTGTAGAACCGGCGCGTCTGCTGCTCGAACTCGCCGCCAAACTCCAGCTGGTGTACGCCCACCTGCGTGGTAGCGCTGGCCGAGAAACGGAACTGGTTAACCTTCTGCTTGGTGAAGGTGTTCAGTCCGGCTCCTACGTTGGCCCAGAGGCTGGCAACACCGCTCAGGCTGCTCTGCTCACCGTCACGGAACGACGGCACGTATAGCGAGTCGCCCTGCAAGCGGTAGTAAGACGCATATGCTGAGTTCGTTGAATGGTCGCGATCTCCGTAGAAAACCGACTCCTGGACGTCACCGTCGAAGCCATTCGGATAGCTCTTGAAGTCATCGCTCAGGTAGTCAGCCTGCAGCTGGTAGAACGTGTTGCCCGAAATGCGATGGGTCCACGTTCCAAACAGGCGGAAGGTCTGATTCTCTGACACCGTGAAGCGGTCACGGTTGTAGAGCGAGGTGCTGAAGCCGTAGCTATCCTGATTTAGGCTCGTGAAGGCGCCTCCTGCACGGATGCTGATCTGCGACGACGGCGTAAACGTGAGGTTACCGTTTACGTCGAACCGATCGCGAGGAGAGTCCTTCTCGTCATTCAAACGCCAGTCGTCTGCTGTGAGGACCTGCGTCGCGGCGATCGGATTGCCCGTCGTCAGCTCAAAGCCTTCCGGCACGTTGAGTGCCGCCAGCATGTCGTCCACAGTTACGCTCGCTCCGACCTCAGGAACAGCAACGGGTACGTAAGTAATCTCACCCGTTTCAGCATTCTGAGCCTGGAAGACCTGCGGATTCGCGAGCAGACTATTCAGCTGGCTGTCGGAGAGCGTCGGCGTCTCGACGGCCCACGGGCTGTCGTCACTCTGAAAGAGGCCCTCCGCGGAAATGAAGAAGCTCAACTTATCCTGCACGATCGGACCACCGAAGGAACCCGAAAACAGGTTGTACCCAAACGGATCCAGTGCTTCGGACGTAATCGCCTCGAGACTTCCGAAGAAGTCCGGAGCGCCCGAGCGCGTCGTGATTGAGATGACGCCCGACATCGCATCCCCATACTTGGCGGGAATCGAGCCAATGAGCATCTCCTGCTCCTGTACCGAGCTCTGCGTGACGCCAAGGCTGGATACGTCGGACGGGTCAATCTTGACGCCATCTACGAAGTACACAATCTGCTCGTCACGTCCACCGCGAACGAAGAGGCGTCCGTCTGCATCGTTGGAAACGACACCACCCTGTAAGGAGGCAACGCGGCCTGCGCCACGGACAGGCAGGTTTTGCAACTCCTCACCCGTGACGACCTTCGGCGCACCGATGGCGTCTTTCTGGATGAGTGGCCGCTCGTATTCAACGACAATCTCGTCGAGCTCGACGCCCGGCGAGAGAGTAAAGTTGATTTCGCGAGTGTAGCCGGAGTTTATCTCAACGCCAGACACGGTCTGGGATTGATAACCGACGAATGACGCTTGCACATCGTAGATACCGACCGGCACACCAATGATGAAGTAATTCCCATCGATGTCCGAAATGGTACCAATCTGCGTCCCGCCGAGCACGATACTGGCGCCCGGCAAGGCGTCACCAGTCTCCTGGTCGATGACCTGGCCGGCGAGCTTGCCGGTGTTCTGGGCCATCGCCAGCATTGGTGCGGCGAGAAGCAAGAACACAAGCGTGCCCCATTTACGTAACATATGCTACCTCCTCTAGTACTCTTGTGTGTGGCTCAAAGGAAAAGCTTTGGATGATCCGGTCGTTGTCTCAGCGGCGATGTCATTCAGATAAGGGGGTCCGAAAGCCAACCACGTCGGGGAACCGTATTACCCATCAGCACGAAACTTGCTGAGATGCGATACTGCTTGCACAAAAATCCGGCACACGCCTGCAACATATTCCGAACCACATCGAATACGTAGCAGCGGCAGTGCTTGCAAAAAGTGGGCTTGAGAAGCTGTATCGATTCTCGATAAAAGTGCTGGCTCCTGGTTTGGATCGTTTACATGACCGGTGTTGATCCTCAAATATAGAGGCACCCCCTACGTTTGTCAAGGGAAACCCCGGTCAACGTTTCGAGGGCATCCATTATTGCAGACCCTCGTTTTTGCCCCTCTTCGGCCCGTCAAACGCGAATCAGCCGGGCATTCTGTACTCCATCCACGCGATTGACATGGTCGAGCACTTCCTGCGGAACCTCATCGTCGAGGTCAATCGCCGTCAAGGCCTGCTCACCTTTTCCCCGGCGTCCTAGCGCCATGGCTGCGATGTTGATACCCGCGCCGGCAAGCACGCCACCCACCCCGGCAAGCACGCCCGGGCGATCCACATTCTCGTAAATGAGCATGTAGCCGAGCGGCCGTACCT
>JAHHLP010000399.1 GCA_018679295.1 Rhodothermia bacterium | reverse complement strand
ACACCTCTCGCAATCAATCCCGAGAGGTACCTCGTCGTAGCGGTTTCCCGAGCCCGGCACATAGTCCGGCGTTGCGTTGTGGCAACTCATGCATTCGACCTCAATCGCACGGTCGAACCGCTTGTTGACCCCGTCCTCGAATCCCGGCGGAAGGTCCCACTTGCCGTCCTGCACATACCACGTCAGGGGCATCTGGAAGAGGTACCCATTCTCTTCCATGATGTGCGAGTTCGTATGCTGTCCTGATCCGACGATGTAGTCGATCTTCTCGACTCTCGAATGTACCGTGTCGCCATTCTGCAGGCGATACTCGTGGATATAGAGGTCTTGGTCTCTATTGAAAGCCTTGTAGTAGAAATCCCTGTGCGGGTCGTACACGGGACTCATCTTACTAAAGTCGGCCGCGCTGTTTTCAAGTGTTGCCATCTTGAATGACCGGCCCATCTCGGAGTGGACGTACGTCTCCGCCTTGTCGGGGTGGCACCGCGCGCACGCAGCCTGACCAACGTAGGCTACGTCCGGATCCAGATTGACGTAGGTTCCGGGTGTGATCACCAGGCCATCCTTGTCTGCGGAACCGCATCCCAATAGCAGTGCGCAGGAGGTGAAGACGACGAGCCGGAAGTGCATGAACAGAGGTCGGGGTCTGGTTCAAGGTAGAGGGAGTGTCGAGCCAAAGACGTTGCTACGTCTTTTGGGGATTTGATCAACGACATGATGGTGCGTGTCGTTTCAATAGCAGCGGATATTATCTTGTCGGCCGTGCTAGTAAATGGTCGGTGATGTGTTAAGCAAGGCGTGCTCCTACGGACTCAGGGCCGTAATATCATTGGCGATGAGACAGGAGTCGTCGTACCAGCCGATCCGGGAGCTGAGCACGACGCTCGGGATTTCGTTCCACTTTCTCACGAAGATCCTGCAACAGCTCACCGATGCCGGGATTCTCGTTTCCCAAAAAGGCCCGAAGGGGGGAGTGGCTCTTGCCGTTGATGCGTCACGCGTTTCGGTCTACGATATCGTCATAGCTATCGACGGTTCCGGCGCGTTCACGGCCTGTATCCTTGGCTTGCCGGGTTGCGGAAGTCGCGTACCCTGCCCGCTGCACGAGCAGTGGGCGGAGGAACGCCTACGGATAGAGGCCATGATGAAGGAGGAGTCCATCGACGGGCTGGCCCACGAGGTCTCGTCCCGTCGACTTCGACTCGGGCCCTGACGTAGGGATTGCACGACGCTCTTTATGGGCCGTTTCTCTACACAAGCTTGAGCACAACTTCACAGTTGGCTTTTAATTTAAGACAACAGAGTCCGAAATACGTTTTCAGCAATCAGCGGTGCTCGACAGACAGCCTTACATGCGTAGGGGAAACGCCCACAGTGATGTAGGGAATGCACGACCGGCGGGTGCGGATTCGCCCTGCCAGGACGGCGGATCAAACCTGCATACTTTTGCAACCGCAGAATCAGGATGGTCCGCTCCTGAAGATCAACAACAGACCAACACACCACCATGCAAAGAACAGCTTTTGCGGTACCGGCCGCCATCATCGCAGTGATGGCCTTTCTCATGATTGGCTGCGGCTCCGATGATGCAGGTACCAAGTCCCAGGCGTCCGGCCAGTCCGACGCAAGCGGCCTCACTGCAGAACAACTGAAGAACGGCATTGGCCCAATCCGCAGCGTAGACCTTGGCCCACCCGACGAGGCCCTGGCGGACGCAGGCGAGGCCATCTTTCAGACCAAGTGTGGCGCGTGTCACAAGATGGACGCTCGCTACGTTGGTCCCGCGCTGGGCGACGTGCTGACGAGGAGGTCGCCGGAGTTCGTGATGAACATGATGCTCAACCCGGCCGAAATGGTCGAGAAGCATCCTGAAGTAAAGGCACTGCTTGCCCAGTTCCTCACGCCTATGCCCAATCAGAACTTGACGGAAGAAGATGCTCGTGCGGTTCTGGAATACCTGCGCCTGGAAGGCGCGGGCGACGACAACCCCGAAGCGAGCTAAAAACAGTCTTTAGACAATCAGCAACCAAGCAGGCGGCTCGGCTAACGGTCCGCAGGAGGTCACAGATCATGTCAACACGAAACGTTGTTCTCGGAATCGGGGCAGTGGCTCTTATCATCGGGGTCGCCAGCGGATCCGGCTGCGCAGGCTCTGATACCGCCAAGTCCGGCGACGCCGCCTCGCAGGTATACGTACCACCCGGATCCTACGATGAGTTCTATGGATTCATGTCCGGTGGCTTCAGCGGGCAACTCACCGTGTACGGTCTTCCCTCGGGACGACTTTTCAAGGTCATCCCTGTGTTCTCCCAGTTCCCGGAGAATGGGTATGGATACTCGGAAGAAACCAAGGCGATGCTGAATACTTCGTACGGTTTCGCGGCATGGGACGATGCGCACCATCCGGAGCTGTCGATGACGAATGGATCACCGGACGGTCGATGGATATTCGTCAACGGAAACAACACGCCACGTGTAGCGCGCATCGATCTCACGACGTTCGAGACAGATGAAATCATTGAGATCCCGAACTCCGCAGGCAACCACGGCTCGCCGTTTATCACCCCGAACTCGGAGTATCTGGTTGCGACCACGCGATTCAGCGTCCCCGTGCCAAATCGTGACATGGCGATCGCTGAGTATAAAGGCAACTTTAAAGGAATGCTGAGTTTCGTCCGGGCAGATCAACCGGGAGAAATGGACGTCGCATTCCAGATCCTCGTGCCCGGGTATAACTACGACCTCGCGCACGCCGGAAAAGGCCCGTCGTTCGGATGGATGTTCTTCACCTCTTACAACTCCGAAGAAGCGAACACCCTGTTGGAGGTGAACGCGTCGCAGAATGACAAGGACTTCATCGCCGCGGTCAACTGGCAGCGAGCTGAGGAGTGCGTAGCTGCTGGTCAGGCCCGGACGATGCCGACGCGATATGCGCATAACCATGTCGGTGAGGACCGGATCGCCGTGACGGAGATGAAGACGAGCGTGACGGTTCTGGAGGCCTCCGCGTGCGAGAATATGATCTACTTCCTGCCGACGCCGAAGTCGCCGCACGGCGTGGACGTAGATCCGACCGGCGAGTACATCGCCGCCGGTGGAAAGCTAGCTACCGTCATTCCGGTACACTCATTCTCGAAGATGATGAATGCGATCGAGAACGAACTCTATGAAACGGTTATTGACGGTATCCCCGTACTCCAATATGAGGAGGTCATGGCGGGCGAGGTTGAAAATGCCGGCCTCGGGCCGCTTCATACCGAGTTCGATGGAAAAGGATATGCCTACACCACCGCGTTTATCTCTTCGGAGATCGTCAAGTGGGAGCTGGGCACGTGGCAGGTAGTGGACCGAATCCCCGTCTACTACTCGGTCGGACACCTGATGATACCTGGAGGAGACTCACAGACTCCGTGGGGCAAGTACCTCGTTGCTCTCAATAAGATCACGAAGGATCGCTACCTGCCAACGGGTCCTGAGCTTGCCCACGCGGCTCAGCTGATCGACATCTCGGGCGATAAGATGAAGATGCTGCTCGACTTCCCGACGCTCGGAGAGCCGCACTACGCCCAGGGAATCAAGGCCGACATGCTTATGGATAAATCGGTCAAGATCTTCCGGATCGAAGATAATACGAGCCCATATGCGGTCAAGAGCGAAGCCGAAACTCGCGTCGAGCGGAATGGTCAAGAGGTACACGTCTACATGTCCACGATTCGTAGCCACTTTGCGCCGGACAATATCGAGGGACTTCGTGTTGGCGACGAGGTGTTCTTCCACGTGACCAACCTCGAGCAGGATTGGGAC
>JAHHLP010000373.1 GCA_018679295.1 Rhodothermia bacterium | reverse complement strand
CGTCGGTATTGGCGCCTTTCGGCGAGATCAAATCCGCGCTCGACGTTGACACAACTTCCTAGGGCCACGGAGAAGCAGCCAACGAGGTGCCAACATTCACGACTGAATAACAGCCGCGGGCTCGGCTTCCCTGTACTGGAAGTCCTCCATTGAAACGGTGTACGAATCGGTGGCTTCGTCGTACTGAATGCACGACTGGGTCGGATAGTAGCCACTCAGCCCGACAGCCTGTGGTCTCTTGATGGGGTTGCACACATTGGGCTTGCTCGTCAGGTACGCCATCGTGAGCATCTCCTCATAGAAGGTGACCCGCCCGTCGTACGATCCGTAGATCCACGACCGCGTAAACGGAACACCGGTAAACTCGGACCCGGTCACGTCGACAAGATGGTTGCCCATCGCGGGGACGACCGCCTCGACATCCTTGAAGTCGGCTGGTATGTAATTCGCCGGCAGCGGCTTTCGGGCGACTTCAAACTGGTCGCACTGCACGAACTCGGGCCCGCAGTTTCCAGGTAGAATCGAGAAGATCGACTCGATGGGCTCAATCATGAAGTGGACGTCGAAGTGAGGAGAGTCGTATACGCCCGGAGGGATGTGACCCATGGCATTCCAGTTCAGCAGAATCCATTTGAAGGGGACGTCGTCTCGCCGGGCGATCTTGTCCGGAAGGGGAATAACGAAAGCGTGGGTCATTAGGCACTCGGCGGGCCGGTCAATCGTCCCATCCTCGTTTCGGTCGTTGCACAGGAGCTCGTCGGAGGGACGATCCGGCGGTGACTGTAATCCTTCCGCATCAAATATGGCGCCGATGATGGACGGATTTCCGTCGGCATCCAAAACGGTGTAGCTGGATACAGATCCGTCACCGAACCCCACCTTGGCTCCAAGGTGACGTTCGGGCTCGTCCTGGCACGCGGCTCCGAGAAGCACAAGCAGGCCTGCCAAGACGGGCAATGATACTTTGAGTGAAAGTGGTGGACGCATAGTGATACCTTTCCGTTTGTGACCCGACCGGGTCGGTTGGTTTCGAAAGTCGGATATCCGAACAGCTACATTAGATTGGATGGAGCGATAGTAGCGAAACTCAGTTCGAAAATGTACGGTAGTCGCGGACAACTGCAAATGCGCGGCGCGTCGGATGGTGCTCGCTTGCCGTCCAGCGTGTGAACCGACCTGCCGGCTCGGTTCCGATGGCAAGATAAACCCTGCGGTCCCATACACTACTGCCGGTGAATCGTCGGTTTATCTGAGACTGATCTTTCAGAAATGAACTAGTGACCGACCTTGCGCCTTCATCCGTCTTCGGGAATGCCAGTATCTGGCGAAACGCAGGGTAACAAATAGGGTATCTTGCCTGGGTGACACAGAGAACGAATACGAAGCCGAGTACATCGGGACCGCCCAAATTGACCGTGGGTTGGCGCGAATGGGTGTCGCTGCCTCAGCTCGGCATTCCGGCCATCAAGGCTAAGGTCGATACGGGTGCGCGCACGTCTGCTCTGCACACTTTTGCCATAGATGTCTTTCATGATAGAGGCGTCAAGCGCGTACGTTTCGGCATCCATCCCATTCGGCGAAAGCCGGAGATCGAACTGTTCTGCGAGGCGGACGTGACGGACGTCAGAACGATAAGCGACTCTGGCGGACACAGGGAGGAACGTCACATCATTACGACGGACCTGAAAGTCGGCGACCAGGTCTGGCCGGTCGAAATTTCACTGACGAACCGTGAAACGATGATCTTCCGGATGCTCCTTGGAAGGACCGGGATCTCCGGGCGCCTAGTCGTGGATCCTGAGGAGTCGTACGTCACCGGGCGCGCGCTCGCGAGGTCATACTCAACGGACGGAGGTCGAAGGCATGAACATAGCAGTTCTGAGTAGACGACCAGAGCTCTACTCTACGGAGCGACTCGTCGAATCGGCGAAGAGTCGCGGACATGACGTTCGCGTCATCAACCACTTGCTATGTTATATGAGCATAGCGTCTCATCGGCCGGAGATCCACTATAAAGGAGAAGAGGTAGACGATCTCGAAGCCGTTATACCCCGCATCGGTGCGTCGGTGACGTTTTACGGGACCGCTGTCGTCCGCCAATTCGAGATGATGGGCGTTTACGCGGTCAACGAATCCGTCGCAATCAGCCGATCGCGCGACAAGCTGAGGAGTCTCCAGCTGCTGGCGCGCAAGGGGATTGGCTTGCCCGTGACGGGTTTCGCCCACTCGACGAAGGCGACCGAGGACCTGATCCAGATGGTCGGTGGTGCGC
>JAHHLP010000562.1 GCA_018679295.1 Rhodothermia bacterium | reverse complement strand
TGAACTGGAGCTGGACGAGGACTCAGCGTATTCCGACTATCGAGAGCTGCTCGACAGAAAGGATATCGATGGCGTATTCATCGGCACCGTCGATCACTGGCATGCGCGAATTGCAATGGATGCCATGGATGCGGGGAAGCATGTCTATTGCGAGAAGCCGATGACGCGCTATCTCGACGAGGCCTTCGCCGTTCACGACGCTGTCAAAAAAACCGGAAGGGTTTTCCAGATCGGCTCGCAGTACTGCACGGAAGGCAAGTGGCATGTCGCCGCAGACATGATTCGGAATGGGCGCATCGGTGCCCCGGTTTTGGGCCAGAACTCCTACTGCCGGAATGCTCCGGACGGTGAGTGGAATTACGAAATTGATCCCGATGTGTCTCCGGAAACGGTGGATTGGGGTTCCTGGTTGGGGCCCGTTTCGAAGCGTGAGTTCAGCGCCGACCATTATCACCGGTGGCGCAAGTACTATCCTTACTGTGCCGGCATCCTCGGAGACCTGCTGGCGCATCGAATCCATCCGCTGCTGATTGCCACAGGAAGCCCGGAGTTTCCATCCCGCGTCGCATGTCTTGGAACGCGACAAATCACACCGGATCGTGATGTCCCCGATAATACGCAGGTTGTCGTCGAGTTTCCGAGCGGTCTTTCATTCGTGGTGATCGGAAGTACAGTCAACGAGCAGGGTCTCGACCAGGTGATTCGCGGTCACGAGGCGACGTTGTACTTCGGCGGCAACACCGTCGAGCTGCGCCCCGAGCGGCCCTTCGCGGATCTTGTCGATCCCGAGATTATCGACAACATCGAGCAGGGCGTCAGCATTCCGGATCACATTGCGAACTGGTATGAGGCGATCCGCACGGGTATTGAGCCGAACGGCAATATCGGCGTAGCCATTCGGGCGCAGACCATCATCTCGCTGGCAGAAATGTCGGAGCGGCTCGGCGAAATGCTCCACTTCGACGAGGCCACACGGACGATAACCGGGGGTGGCGGTCGCAAGATTGATCCAATCACGTACGGGACGCTCGACCTTTCGTAGTCGTGCGGCATCGGAGCGAGGAGTGAGCTGATGGAAACCGTCAAACTGGCCCGGATGGCCATGGCCACCCGGTTCGAGTTGGTGTTGTCTGGGGACGATCCCGCCCGTCTTCGCGCTTTTGGCGAGGAGGCGCTGCGAGAGATCGATCGGCTCGACAAGCAGCTTAGCTTTTATCGGCCTGCGAGCGAGATCTCACGACTCAATCGCACCGCGCATCAGCGACCGGTCGAGGTGGAGGGACGATTGTTCGAACTTCTGCTCCAGGCGAAACAATGTTGGGAGCGGACCGAGGGATTGTTTGACCTGACGGTCGGACCTCTGATGGATACGTGGGGATTGACGGGTTCGAACGGTCGATTGCCGAACCCCGAGGATGTTGACGACGCCCGGGCGAGGGTCGGTATGCACCACGTTATCCTCGATCCCAATGATCGAACGGTACGTTTTGACAAAGAGGGTGTTCAGATCGATACAGGCGGCATTGGCAAGGGTTTTGCCGCAGACGAGGTCATCGGAATGCTTCGTGACAAGGGCGTCACTAGTGCCCTTGTGCACGGGGGCACCAGCACTATTGCGACGATCGGGGATGATCCCGACGGGAATCCGTGGCGGATAGCGATCGGAGCCCCGGAGGTGGTAACGCGGAGACGAGACCAGGGCTCAAGCGGCCACGTTGGCGGTGCGCCGTCGGTTACGCGCAACGGCAGACCCCATGATCCAGACAGCCAACCCATTCTCGGGGTGGTCGAGCTCCGCGATCAGTCGCTATCCGTATCCGACGTGGGCGGGAAGCGCTTTGAAATCGAGGGGGAGACCTACGGTCACGTCATCGATCCAAGAGCCGGCGCTCCAACGTCCTGCCGCCAACTGTCGGCGGTCGTAGGCCCGAGCGCGGCGGAAGCGGACGCAATGTCGACGGCTCTACTGATCGCCGACGATGACGAACGGTCCAGGCTTCAGACACGTTACCCGAACTTGAAAATGCTCACCACTGATGTATACGGGGCGGTCGACTACTCCGATTTTGGGATGACTGAACGTGCTGCCGAAAAACCTGACTTAGTCACGTCATCATGACAACGTCTCTACCATTAACCCATTTCGTTTCATGAAGAAGAACGAGTCAAGCGAGGGGAGCGAGAGGCTTTCACGCCGGACTTTCATCAAGAAGAGTTCGTTGGTACCTCTGGCAGGATTCTTCGGAGCCGGGGCGGACGAAGCAAGTTACCTTCCTGCCTCTGTGGTGCGCGCTGATCGGGTGGACGATCCCGTGAGGATCGGCCTGATCGGATACGGGCAGTGGGGTCGCGAGATTGCGGACACATTGTCGCGCATGCCGGAAGCAGATCTCGTAACGATCTGCGACAGCTACGACGTGATGCTCAAACGGGCGGAGCGATCGTACCCCGACGCGGATCGAACAAGCGAGTATGCAGCCCTACTCGACCGTGACGATGTGGGTGCCGTGATTATTGCCACGCCCACCCACCAGCACAAGCAGATCGCGCTGGATGCCCTCGCAGCCGACAAACACGTGTATTGCGAAGCCCCGATGGCGTCAACTATTGATGACGCGGCCGTGATCGCCCGCGCCGCTCGCGAGGCGACAGACCAGGTCTTCCAGGTCGGATTGATCTACCGGTCGAATCCTCAGCATCGGAACATCTTTCAGTTCATCCGGAGCGGAGCTATCGGAACTCCGGCCATGGCCCGGGCGCAATGGCACAGCAAAGAGAGCTGGCGACGGGCCTCACCAAATCGCGAAAGGGAGCAAGCTCTCAATTGGCGATTGGACGAATCGATATCCCTCGGGCTCGTTGGCGAACATGGCATTCACCAGATTGATACGACCTCGTGGATTCTGCGAGGCTTGCCCTCTGCCGTAACCGGGTTCGGGTCGATCGTTCTCTGGAACGACGGTCGTGAGGTTCCGGATACCGTGCAAGCCGTCCTTGAGTACCCCCGCGGTGTCAACATGACGTACGATGCCAGTCTCGCTACCTCCTTCGACGACGCGTACGACATGTTTTATGGCAGTGATAGCACAATCATGCTGCGCGACAGCAAAGGATGGATGTTCAAGGAGGTTGATGCACCGCTACTGGGTTGGGAGGTGTACGCGCGCAAGGACACTTTTTATCGAGAGAAGGGCATTGCGCTCGTCGCCAATGCTACGCAGCTGGAGGCACAGGGACAGGATCCCGCCGCGGATGATCCGAACGTCGAGACCCCACTATTCTATGCGCTCAAGGAGTTCATCGACAACAACGTGTACGGGCCGTTTGAATCCAGCGCCGGCTATCGCGTGGGCTTCGACGCTAACGTGATCGCGATCAAGGCGAATGAGGCCGTGACCTCTCGTTCGCGTGTTGAGATAGATCCAGCGCTCTTCGAGATCGGGTAGACGTGGCCGCAGGTCCGATTGCAGTTCCTAGTCGATCTTGATCCGGCTCGGATGGCACTTCGAACAG
>JAHHLP010000465.1 GCA_018679295.1 Rhodothermia bacterium | reverse complement strand
AGCGCGTCACGAACAAAGGCCGTGAGATCGTCGACTTCAGCATCCGAAAGGCCCAGCGGCACGAAGTACTCTGACAGACTCGAAGAGGGGACATGAGAATTCTCGCTCACCCCCGCGTTCTTGTACTTGATGACATCCTGTATTGATGTGAAGGATGCTCCGTGCCCATAGAAGGGGCTGTCCTTCAGATTGTAGAGTTGGGGCGTCTTGAACTTGAAGTCATCATCGGCATTGCCTGTGAATCCACCGCGGCCTCTTCGAACGTCCTCCGGCACAGTGCCATTGAACGGATCAAGGTTGAAACGTGGGTCCACTGAGCCGTCGAGGTCGTTCATGCCGAGCGCGTGGAAGGCCATCGAGTTGAGAGCAGGGCCCGTATGACATGAGGAGCATTGAGCTTCACCAAAGAATAGTGCAGCCCCGCGCAGCTCCTGCTCATTCATTGCCCGGATCTCGCCCCGTAGCCATCGCTGAAAGGGTGCTTCAGTCGCGAGAAGGACGCGCTCGTATGCAGCGATCGCCAAGGCAGCACTGAGTCGACTTATTGGCTCTTGCGCTGATGGAAAGGCCTTCGAGAAGAGATCCTGGTATTCGCCAATATCGGTCACACGGGATAGCTCAATTCCATCCATTCGGTGCACTGCAAGCCCAGCGTGTGCCTGGGTTTCGAGGCCGTGAAGTCCCAGAAAGTTCGACTCCTTGGGTCCCGTCCACGAGGCCTCCGTGCCGTGATTGTCGCCGACGGCGCCGAACTGACCGTTCCAAAGCATCAGCTCCTGATAGGCCGAGTTCATCGTCGTCGGCGAACGAATCGGCTGAATGTCCGGAACATGCTCTTCAGAGTGCGAATCGTACAGCGGATTCGCTACGCGACCTTCGCCGGCCGCCCCAAATCCAAGCCCGCCTTCGGCGATTCCCTGGGGGAGATTTGCCTGGAAGCCAGCCTGCGCAAAGTGGCACGACGCGCAGGAGTACGTCTCGTGGCCATCCACGTATCGGTTGTTGACCGCAAGCGCCGTTTCATGGTATAGCAGTTGACCCAGACGAACCTTCGCGTCGGTCAGCGGATTCTTCGGATCTTGCGGAATCTTGTGCAGCTGATCGCTATCCGGGAGGCGGTAATACGCCAGTCCGCCATATGGAGCCTGTGTGGCGAGGAGCGATCGGACTTGTCCATTAAGCGACTTGTGAGCCTTTGATGCGGCGAGCCCCGTTTCTCCAAACGCACTACCATCTAATGATTCTGGCTCAGAGAGAAGATCGCTGTTGATCGTGTCGCATGCAGAGAGGGCGATGAGCCAGAAAGCGCCGGTGATGAGCTTCACCGCTCCTAGGGGTCTCCCTTTGCGACTTGTGGATGATGTAGTGCAGGACATCTTGGGTCTCTCGGAATTCTTCTATCAGTTGTGGCAAATAAGGAACCGGCAAAAACTCGTACCGAGGAAGTCGTGACTCGTGACTCGTGTTTACCGCCCTCAATTCATTTGACACCAGCGGCACGAATTTCGCAACCTGCAATTAGTGCCGTCCGCGCCCCTACGGCCTGTGGGGGTGTTGACTCTCAGCGATACCGGCCGAACAAATACCCCGTGACATCGGTACCTTAAGACCTCCGAATGCTGCATTTTCACCCTCTTCATTACTCGACCAACATGCCGACAAGAAAGCAAGATGACTTTGGTGCCCGGCAGACCTTCGACACCGGGTCCGGAAACGCATATCTATTCAGTCTCAATCACCTGGAGGGATCGGGCTTTTCAGGTATTAGCAAATTGCCTTACTCGATAAAGGTCTTGCTGGAATCGGCATTGCGGGGATGTGACGGTCGCCTGATTACCAAGGAAGATGTCGAGAAACTCGCCACCTACGACGCGACCAGCCCGGCGCGCATCGAGGTGCCGTTCATGCCCGGACGCGTTTTGCTGCAGGATTTCACCGGTGTACCGGCGGTAGTGGACCTCGCAGCCATGCGCTCGGCGATGGGCCGACTCGGAGGCGATCCAAATGAGATCAATCCGCGCGTGCCCGTACACCTCGTAATTGATCACTCCGTGCAGGTCGATGCCTTTGGCACGCCGGCGGCCTTGCAGATCAACGCCGACCGCGAGTTCGAGCGCAACAAAGAGCGCTACGAATTTCTACGGTGGGGGCAACAGGCCTTCGACAACTTCTCGGTCGTTCCACCCGCCAGTGGAATCTGCCATCAGGTCAATCTCGAGTACATCGCACGATGTGTGTGGACTTCGCCGACAGAGGACGGGCTGCCGGTTGCCTATCCGGATTCGCTGGTCGGAACCGACAGCCATACGACGATGATCGACGGTCTCGGAGTCGTGGGATGGGGTGTTGGTGGAATCGAGGCGGAGGCCGTCATGCTCGGCCAACCCATTTACATGCTCATGCCTGAAGTGGTTGGTTTCAAGCTGAAGGGTGAGTTGCCCGAGGGCTCCACCGCGACGGACCTGGTGCTTGTCGTGACGCAGATATTGCGCAAGTATGGTGTGGTCGGAAAGTTTGTCGAGTTCTTCGGTCCGGGACTCGACAACATGACCATCCCAGATCGCGCCACGATAGCGAATATGTCGCCCGAATACGGCGCCACCATGGGGTTCTTCCCGGTCGACGCCGAGACGCTCGCATACCTGCGACGAACCGGTCGCAGCAGTGATCTCGTCAAAATGGTCGAGCGCTACACGAAGGAACAAGGTCTCTTCAGAACATCTGACTCTCCCGATCCAGAATTCATTGACGTTCTGGAACTGGATCTGGGCGACGTAACACCGAGCCTTTCCGGACCTAAAAGGCCACAGGACAGGATTGACCTTCCAGGCATCCAGAAGACCTTCCGTGAATCTCTGACATCGCCGGCTGGTCCGAAAGGCTTCGGACTTGACGACGGCGCGCTTTCGGCGCAGGCGAAGATCCGAGGGGAGACCGAGGGGTTCGGATTTCCGGAAAGCGGGGACGCCGTCAAGAAATATGAGGACGAGAACGGACAACCGCTTCACCTGCAGCACGGCGATGTTGTCATATCGGCGATCACCAGCTGCACCAATACGAGCAACCCGTCCGTAATGATAGGAGCCGGTCTCGTCGCCAAGAAAGCCGTTGAGCGCGGGCTCAAGGTTAAACCCTACGTCAAGACCAGCCTTGCCCCGGGCTCGAAGGTTGTCACGGAGTATCTGTACGAAGCAGGTCTGACACCCTACCTCGACCAGCTGGGGTTCAACCTCGTGGGATATGGATGCACTACCTGCATCGGCAACTCCGGCCCGCTGCCAAAGCCCGTGGGCGACGCGATCAAGGAAGGGGATCTCATCGTTGCCGGCGTGCTCTCGGGGAATCGAAACTTTGAGGGTCGTATTCATCCGCTCGTTCAGGCGAATTTCCTGGCCTCGCCGCCTCTGGTTGTGGCTTTCGCTTTGGCGGGGACCGTGGACATCGACCTAACGTCGGATCCAATCGGAACGGATTCCTCGGGCAACGACGTCCTCCTCAAGGAAATCTGGCCGACGAGTGAGGAGATTCGAGAGTTGATCCAGAAGAGCGTCAAGCCCGAGATGTTTGAGAAGGAGTACAGCGGAATCGAGGAATCAAACGAGTCGTGGAATAAGATCAAGATTCCGGAGGGGTCTATCTACAAGTGGGATGGTTCCTCGACCTACGTACAGGAACCGCCGTTCTTCGTTGGACTCGACCCTGCGACGCCCGATATCAAACCGGTGGAGGGCGCAAGAGTGTTGGTCAAGGTCGGTGACTCTACGACCACGGATCACATCTCCCCGGCCGGGTCGATTCCACCGGACGGCCCTGCGGGGAAGTACCTGAAATCACACGACGTCGAATACCTCGACTTTAACTCCTTCGGATCAAGACGAGGTAACCACGAGGTGATGATGCGCGGGACGTTCGCTAACATCCGAATCAAGAACCAGCTTGTACCGGGCACGGAAGGCGGAGTGACGCGCTATTTCCCCACCGATGATGTCATGCCGATATACGATGCGGCAATGAAGTATCAGGAAGACGGCACTCCGTTGGTCGTTTTGGCGGGTAAGGACTATGGCATGGGGTCTAGCCGAGACTGGGCAGCTAAAGGCACCATTCTACTCGGCGTACGCGTAGTCATCGCGGACAGCTTTGAGCGCATCCACCGATCAAACCTGATCGGCATGGGAGTGCTGCCTCTGCAATTTCAGAAGGGCGAAAACGCGGAATCACTTGGGCTTGATGGGACCGAGTCGTTCGACGTGCCTGTCACGAACGATGTCAAGCCGGGGCAGAAGATACCTGTCACAGCCCGCTCGAAGGATGGTTCAGAAAAGAGGTTCGACGCTGTCTGCCGTCTCGACACCCCCGTGGACGTGGAGTACTACCGCAACGGCGGCATTCTTCATTTCGTGCTTCGGGAATTTCTCGACCGATCTGCCGTCGAGGCATAGGAGTACACTGGGCGGCTACGAGATAGGTAGCCGCCCACCTGGTAGCCGCTTACTTAAAACCCATGATCCCCGAACAACGTGCGCATCATCCCGCTATACCTGTGCCTGCTCTTGACAGCGTGCTCCGGACCAGATGTGAGCGGTCAGGTTGGGCCGTACGACTCGGGGGGAATCCTGATGCCCGAACAGGCCTCCTACGACGTGAGCTTCTATGACCTCGATCTGGAGGTCAGTCCGTCCGACAGTACCATCGATGGGCGCGTGGAAGTACACGCCCGCGTCGGCTCGCCGCTGGAGTGGCTGGTCCTTGACCTCGTTCCCGAGCTGGAGGTCCGCGGCACCCAGATCCGAAGGCAGGATGGCTGGGAGCCTGCGACCTACTCGAGACTCGGAGGCAAGATCTGGATCCGGCTTCCGCGAACATTTCAGCCTGAAGAGACCGTAGTTGCCTCGGTGGCATACGGCGGGCGACCCCGCGTGGCACGAAATGCCCCCTGGGATGGTGGCTTTTCCTGGGACACGACCTCGACCGGTGCACCCTGGATTGCGACTACGTGTCAGGGCGAAGGGGCCGACCTATGGTGGCCCGTCAAGGATCACGTCTCCGACGAGCCTGACTCCATGTCCATCACCGTTACGGTGCCCGACCCGCTGGTCGTTGCCTCGAACGGACGCCTCAGGGCTACCCGGACCTCCGATACTGGCAAGACAACTTTCGAATGGTTCGTCTCGAACCCTATCAACACGTATGCGGTGGCGCTGAACATCGCTGCCTACCGGCTGATCGAAGGCGAGATCGAAAGCATCGCGGGTGACACCTTCCCGGTCCAGTTCTTTGTGTTGGAAGAAGACTACGATCGGGGTGCGGCGTTCTTTCCGGAGATACTCGATCACGTTCGCTGGTTCGAGGGTCGGTTCGGACCCTACCCGTTTCGGTCAGACAAGTATGGCGTTGCCCAGACCCCCCATCTCGGAATGGAGCATCAGTCCATCATTGCGTACGGGGCCGATTTTAACCCCAACGTTTTTATTCAACGCGACTTCGGGTTTGATCAGCTGCACCACCATGAGTTGGCCCACGAATGGTGGGGTAACCTCGTGACGAACGCAGACTGGAAGGATGCGTGGCTTCACGAGGGGATCGGAACCTACAC
>JAHHLP010000001.1 GCA_018679295.1 Rhodothermia bacterium | reverse complement strand
GTCTCTGCCATGCCCCTTGAAGTGATCGGGATCTTGCTGCTGGCGGCGACCAACGGGGCCGTCATGCTGGCCAAAAGGCGTTTCGCATCAAGATTCAAATCCGAAGACAGTAGTGGAAATCTCACTCGACTGGTATCTGGCTCTCAGCGCGGTGCTATTCGCGATCGGAGTTCTCGGTGTGCTCTTTCGCCGCAACGCGATCGTAATTCTGATGTCGGTCGAACTGATGCTGAACGCGGTCAATCTGTCGCTGGTGGCGGTAAGCCAGAGCATTGGCGACCTGTCGGGGCAGATACTGGTGTTCTTTGTTATGTCGGTGGCGGCGGCAGAGGCGGCCGTGGGACTCGCCATCGTGATCGCGATCTTCAGGAAGAAGGTCTCGGTCGATGTCAACGACTTTACCCTGTTTAGATACTAGTTGGTCACTCCCGGAGAGCGCAGGTGGTGCAGGTTTAGGACTCAGGTATGAACTCGGATTTTCTGGTGCAGTGGATCTTGCTGCTGCCGCTTGCCGGCGCAGTCTTGAACGGTCTCGGGGGGTTGTTCCTGCCCGCGTTGAGAGAGCGAGAAAGCCTCTTTGGCATTGTCGGAACGGCGGTCGTCGCTATTCCCTTTGTCCTCACGCTCATCCTGTTCTTGCAGTACTCGGGCGAGGCTCACGTCACTACGTTCTATACGTGGATGGCGGCCGGCGACCTCGACGTCTCGTTTGCCTATCGCATTGATGAGTTGTCGCTGATCATGACGCTGGTTGTGACCGGCGTCGGGGCTCTGATTCATCTTTATTCCGTGGGGTACATGCATGGCGACCCCGGGTATTGGCGGTTCTTCGCCTATCTCAACCTGTTTATCTTCGCCATGCTCAACCTGGTGCTTGGCGATAACCTGCCTGTCCTCTTTTTGGGGTGGGAGGGGGTCGGGCTCTGCTCTTACCTGCTGATTGGCTTCTGGTACACTGACCTCAAGAACAGCGCGGCAGCCAATAAGGCGTTCATCGTCAACCGGATTGGGGACTTCGCCTTTCTGATGGCCATGTTCGTGCTGTTTAAGGAACTGGGAGCCCTCGATTTCGGAACCATTCTCGCGGACCCGCAAGCTCTCTCGCAGTCGAACCTAAACTGGGTGGTGCTCCTGCTTTTCATCGGAGCCACCGGAAAGAGCGCCCAAATCCCGCTCTTCATTTGGCTTCCCGATGCTATGGCCGGCCCGACGCCGGTGTCGGCGCTCATCCATGCTGCCACTATGGTGACCAGCGGCCTCTACCTTCTGGCCCGGGTCTCACCGCTCGTCCTGGCTGCACCGCAGGTGATGGCAGTGATCGCCATTATTGGAGCCCTGACCGCCATTATGGCTGCCACGATTGCGATTACGCAGAACGACATTAAACGCGTCCTGGCTTACTCCACCGTATCGCAGCTAGGCTTCATGTTCATGGCCACCGGGGTGGGCGCTTTCTTCGTTGCGATCTTCCACGTGTTCACGCATGCCTTCTTTAAGGCGTGTCTGTTCCTCGGTTCCGGCAGCGTCATTCACGGCATGCACCACGTAGAGCACGAACTGCACAAGAAGGGACACGAAGGACACATCGACCCGCAGGACATGCGGACGATGGGCAACCTTCGCAAGTACATGCCCGCAACCAGTACAACCTACCTGCTCTCGACCCTTGCGATCGCCGGCATCCCGCTCTTCTCCGGCTTCTTCTCAAAGGACGAGATACTGTTCAAGGCGTTCGAGTACGGGTACTCCGGCAATACGTATGCGTGGTTTGTCTGGATCGTGGGAATCATTACCGCTCTGTTAACGGCCATCTACATGGTTCGCAGTTACGTCCTTACGTTCCGTGGCAAAGAACGCTGGCCCATGGCAGACGAGGTGCAACCCCACGAGTCACCATGGACCATGACCGTGCCCCTGTGGATTCTCAGCTCTCTCGCTGTTGTCGGCGGCTTCGTCGGCCTACCGGGTGTAATCGCCCACGGTGAATGGAACTGGATACATCATTGGCTGGGAGCTCCTTACGGAGGGCCGGTGGCCGAGCCGGTCCTGCCTGCTCACGGTGGAGGTTTCCTCGCCATCGAGTGGGGGCTCATACTTCTCGGATCGGCGATTGCCATCGGTGGGGTTTGGTTTGGCTGGCGCGCGTATGATCGACACGGACTGGACTACGACCGGAAGATCTCGGAGGCGACGGGCCGCCTATACGGTCTTTGGCGTGGCAAGTACTACTGGGACGAGATATACGACCGGCTGGTCGTGCAGCCGCTGATCAGAGGCTCGGAGAAGTTGCTTGCTCCCTTCGACGAGTACGTGGTAGACGGCATCGTCAACGGCGTGGGGCATGTCACCCGGGGTGCCGGACAGGTACTTCGATACTTGCAGACCGGCCGCGTGCAGAACTACGCGCTCGCCATTGTCTTTGGCGTTGCGGTCGTACTCGGAATCATCCTTTTCGGCTAGAGAAACAGTGCTGGCGTCTACGGGGAATTGATGGAACAATCTTACCTGACATCCTGGGTAATCTTTCTGCCGATAGTCGGAGCGGTCGTGGCGATGTTCTTGCGCAGCGTGAACGCCGTGCGATGGACCGCCCTGATCACGACGCTCGGCACGTTCGTTCTATCGATCGGGCTCTATCTGGGCTTCGATCCGGCGATTAGCACCGCGTCCGCTCCACAGCTGGCTCACGTGATCTCAGACTGGTTTCCCGAGAGCATCGATATCAAGTACATGGTTGGTATCGATGGCCTCAATCTCCTGCTGGTGATGCTGACAACCCTGTTGGGTCCGGTCGTTGTCGCGTCCTCATGGCTCTACATTGACAAGGGGCACAAGGCGTACTACGTACTGTTGCTGATTCTGCAAACCGGCATCACGGGTGTTTTTTGTTCCTTCGACGTCATCCTGTTTTACATCTTCTTTGAGTTGACGCTCATCCCGATGTACTTCATCATCGGCGTGTGGGGCGGAGAAGACCGCATCTACGCCGCAGTCAAGTTTGTGTTGTACACGTTGGTCGGCTCTTTGCTGATGCTCGCGGCGATCTTGTATCTCGGCTACCACGCCGGTGAGGCCGTCAACGCCGGCGTGTTCACGACCGACTGGTACAAGCTGGTCACCTTCAACACACCGTTGGAGATGCAGACGTGGCTGTTCTTCTTGTTCGCATTCTCCTTCGCGATCAAGGTGCCGCTATTCCCATTGCACACGTGGCTTCCCGATGCCCACGTGCAGGCACCGACAGGCGGGTCCGTCATACTGGCCGGCGTTCTTCTGAAAATGGGGACATACGGCCTCGTCCGGTTTTGTCTGCCGTTCTTTCCATGGGCGTCGACCGAATACGCGATGTTCTTCGCCATACTTGCTGTGGTGGGCATTATCTATGGCGCCCTCGTGGCGCGCGTTCAACCCGACGCCAAGAAGCTGGTCGCATATTCGTCGGTGAGCCACCTTGGTTTCGTAGTCCTCGGCATCTTCGCCTTTACTACGGAAGCCTTGCAGGGGGCGATGATCCAGATGGTGAACCACGGTTTGTCGACAGGCGCGCTGTTTCTCCTGGTGGGAATGCTTTACGAACGGCGGCATACGAGGCTGATGGAAGATTACGGCGGCATTGCCAAGGTGGTACCTGTCTTGAGCTTCTTCATGGTGTTCTCCGTGCTGGCGTCGGCGGGACTGCCCGGCCTCAACGGCTTTGTCGGCGAGTTCCTGATTCTGGTAGGTTCATTCAACAGCGAGACGGTTGGCCACCCGCTGCTTATCGCGTTGGCTACGACCGGCGTTATTCTCGCTGCGGTGTATTTGCTGTGGATGCTGTACCGGACTTTCTTCGGACCAATCACCGTCGAGGAGAATCGGACCATGAAGGACGTCAACCTCCGGGAGTTTGCCTTGATGGCGCCACTGATTATACTCATGTTCGTGCTTGGCTTCGCTCCAAACACTTTTCTTGCCAAGAGCGAGCCGGCGACAAGCCACCTGCTTGAGGTCATCGAGGCCAAGCGTTTGGCGACCGAAGCGGTGGCCAAAGAGGCGGAGATGCTGGAGCGGGAGCAAGTCGTGCCTCAGCCGCTCTTGGTCAAGTCGAATCGATAACCTCCAGTTAGTCAAAATCGGGCCACCACGATGATGGCATTGCTGCTGCCGATACGCTCCCGGAGTTTGTTGATGTCGGGCGCCTTATGTCTGGCCGTCATCATACTGTGGCCGGCAAGCGTCGCCTTCGGGCAGGAAGCCGCCCAAGCAGTGGCGGACTCGGTCGCAGCTCTTGAAGAAACTGCTGCCAACGCTGAGGTGCCGGCAGACGCCGGGGCGGAGCAGGATCATGCCGAACAGGATCACGCGTCAGCCGAAGGAGAACCTGCCGACGATCACGGGCACGGCGAGGTGCCTCCTGTCTGGCTCGTTCTTCCTTTTGCAGCGCTGCTGGTGATGATCGCGACGGGACCCCTGTTTTACGCGCATCACTGGCATCACCACTATCCTAAATATGCGATCGGGCTGGGCGTTTTTGTGGCGGCCTATTACATATTTGCACTCGGCTCGCCGATCCCGGTCGTCCATGCAATACAGGAGTATCTGGCTTTCATTGCCCTTGTCGCATCGCTGTTCATCGCGGCCAGCGGTATCTACGTAAAGGTCAATGCGAAAGGCGTACCGGTCACTAATGCGGTGCTGCTGTTCGTCGCCTCCGTCATCGCGAACATCATCGCCACGACGGGTTCCGCGATGCTGTTCATTCGCTGCTACATGCGGCTCAATCTGGGTCGCCTCAAGGCGTATCACATCGTCTTTTTCATCTTTCTTGTTGCCAACGTTGGTGGAGCACTCACGCCGATAGGCGATCCGCCGCTGTTCCTCGGTTTCCTGCGTGGCGTCCCGTTCTTCTGGACCTTCACGCACGTGTGGTACATCTGGCTGCCGACGACCATCCTCATTCTCGCCGTCTTCCTTGTCTTCGATTACCGCAACAAGGATAAGGCCGCAGAGCCGGAGCCCGGCCTCCCGACTGTACAGCTTGAGGGAATTAAGAGCTTCATTTGGGTGGCCATCATCGTCGGCTCGGTCTTCATCGACCCGAACGTCTTTAGCTGGGTACCGGCCCTGCATATCGGAGACGTCCACCTGCCTTTCGGAATCCGGGAGATCATCATGTTCTCCGTTGCCTTCCTGGCATACAAGAGTGCCGACCGTAGCGTTTTGGAGAAGAACGAGTTCAACTTCGAGCCGATTCGAGAGGTGGGCTGGCTCTTCCTGGGAATCTTCTTCACAATGCAGCCCGCACTGGCGAATATTGCGGCTTTTGCCCAGAACAACGCCGACTCCCTTACCGTGGGCATGTTCTATTTCGGAACCGGCACGCTCTCGGCCATTCTGGACAATGCGCCGACGTACCTCAACTTCCTTTCTGCGGCGATGGGCAAGTTCGGATTGGATGTGAGTGTTGCAGCCCAGGTTAAAGAATTCGCGTTGCCGGAAATGGCGCATCCCGAGTCATGGTTCTTCCTGCAGGCGATCTCCGTGGCCGCAGTGTTCTTCGGTGCCATGTCTTATATCGGCAATGCGCCAAATTTCATGGTGAAGGCGATCGCGGAGTCGCAGGGTGTGGATACGCCATCGTTCATGGGCTACATCATACGCTACTCCATTCCGATCCTCGCCCCCATCTACATCCTGGTCTACATCGTCTTCTACAGTGGATGGGTATTGTAGATCGAAACGAGTATGAGACAATGAGTAAACCACTAACCGACGAGCAGATTAACGAGGCCCTCGGGCGGTTGAAGGGTTGGTCGCTGCAAGACGACAAACTCGTCAAGACCTTCACCTTCTCCACCTTTCCGGAAGCGATCAGTTTCATTGTCAGACTGGCCTTTGAGGCGGAGCAGGTCGAGCATCATCCGGAGATCCAGAATGTGTACAATCGTGTCGAGGTCTCTCTCACGACTCATGATGCTGGTAATCGGGTGACGGGGCATGACGTGAATCTTGCACAAACGATTCAGTCATTCGTTTGGGTCTGACGACAACGTCGTACGGTTCCACTAAATAGCGTGCTGAGCTGATGGATCTGACAGGAGCATATGCTTCACTTGGAAGTGACCTGGGAAACGCTTTCTCTCTGGTATTGCTGAGCGTTGTAGGTCTCGTGATGGTGGTCTGGGACTCGCTCCGCAACGACCATCGGGCGATACCGTGGATTGGGGTGGCCGCATCCGTTTTGGCGATCTCGTTTGAGCTGCTTCGGATGCCGGGACCGGCCGAGAAGATTTTCTACGGGCTCATGTGGGCCGGCGGATACGCGTCTTTCGTTAACATCATCATCCTCGCGGCCACGGCTTTCACGCTGGCCATCTCAGTTCACTATCTGGACCGGATAGGCCACAATTACGGTGAGGTATACTCACTCGTCGTCTTTGCCTCGGCGGGTATGATTGTGCTCGGGTCGGCAAACAGCCTCATCACTGTGTTTGTCGGTCTCGAGACCATGTCGATCTGTCTTTACATCCTCACAGGGCTGGTCCGTACCGAGGAAGGCTCCGTTGAGAGTGCTCTGAAGTACTTCCTGCTGGGCGCGTTCTCAACCGGGTTTTTCCTGTACGGAATCGCGCTCCTCTACGCGGCTACCGGCACATTATATCTCGATGAGATGCCTGCCGCCCTGGCTGGAGGGGCGGGCTCTGAGGTCTTGCTGTGGGGAGGCGTCGGCCTGCTCTTTATCGGCTTTCTATTTAAGGTAAGCGCGGCGCCATTCCACATGTGGACGCCGGACGTCTACCAAGGCGCGCCGACTACCCTGACGGGCTACATGTCCACGGCCTCAAAGGCCTCAGCGTTCGCCGCGCTTGTTCTCGTCGTTTATCATGCACTCCCTGCCGAACGGTGGATGCTCGTTCTCGCGATCGTCGCTGCCGCAACCATGATTCTCGGCAATGTCGTGGCCATCGCACAGTCCAACGTCAAGCGAATGCTGGCGTACTCGTCGATCGCACACGCGGGATACGTGCTCGTCGGGATTGCCGCAGGCACGACGGCCGGCTACTCCGGTGCCCTCTTCTACTTGCTCGTGTACACGCTGATGAACATCGGTGCATTCGGTGTGATGGCGGCGCTGGAATGGGATGGGCATGTCGGGCAGAAACAGGATTTGGATTCCCTGGCGGGGATCGGATATCGCAAGCCGTTGCTTGGCGTATCGATGGGATTCTTCATGTTCAGCCTTACGGGCTTTCCGCCACTCGGAGGGTTCATCGGGAAATACGCAGTGTTCGCGCCCGCCATTGATGCGGGACTTACGTGGCTCGTGATTGTAGGGTTGCTGACGAGCGCAGCATCGGCATACTACTATCTGCGTGTGCTCTACGTCTTCTGGATGAAGTCTCCTGAGGAAGAGGCCGCGCCGGCCCTCGATCAACTGATGGCATCGCCGCTGTCTATGAGCACGTCAGTGGTTCTTGTTGTTTGCGCCGGGCTGCTGCTGGTCCTCGGAATCTATCCCGGTGTGCTGGAGTCGACGACGCTATTCTTCTCGGACAGCGCGGCCGCCGTGGCAGCGATCCGATGAGTCGCAGCGTAGCAGGTCCGATCTGATGATACGCGGAATAAGCAAGCTCGCGCAGGAGCTCCTGCCACACTCTCCTTCGCACGGAATCTATCTGGCACCTGATATTCCACCAAAGAAACTCAGGAACGCCATAAGAGACTTCGCCAGGTCGGTGGAGGAACCGGACGTTCTGGCTCTTTACGATGCCACTCTTTCCGGCAATGCCAAGGACGGTGCCGTCTTTACATCGACCGGAGTGGTGTTTCAGAACAACGACTTGAGTCCCGTGCAGGAAGTCCGCTACGACGACATCGTCGGCGTGAAGGCAAAACGGAAATTTCTCGGCGGCAAAAAGGTAAGGCTGGACGTCAACCGAGGCCGAGCGACGGTACCTTTTGTGATCGACTTCTCCGGCCGGCCCGACGCCGCCGAATATGTAGCCCGATTCCTCTACGAGGCGATGATGCAATCCATCGAGTCGGAGGCTTCTGAAGCGGAGAGGATGAAGGGGTCTTCGACCGACGTCCGTGCGGTCAGGAACGCGCTTCAGGAACTGGTTGACCGGGGCCAATTGTCGCCCTCCGATCGCGAGGCCATGCTGCGGACAATTGATGAATAGGGAACCAACCCCCGCCCTGACCCGATTCAACTACTACGATCCCTTCAGCTTTTCTTTTCAAGATTCAGTAAGAGGAGGCATTAATGGCTCACACATTACCCGATCTTCCATACGGTTATGATGCGCTCGAACCGACCATTGACGCACGGACGATGGAGATCCACCACACAAAGCATCACCAGGGATACGTTAACAAACTTAATGCGGCATTGGAGGGTCACGGAGACCTTGCCGCCAAGTCCCTGAAGGAGCTGCTGGTCGGGATTGAAAGTGTACCCGAGTCAATTCGCACCGCAGTTCGTAACAACGGGGGAGGGCATGCTAACCACAGTTTGTTCTGGACCGTGATGTCTCCGGATGGCGGAGGTCAGCCTGGCGGAAACCTCGGAGATGCGATCGCGTCAGCGTTCGGCTCGTTCGACGATTTCAAGGAGAAGTTCGCTAGCGCCGCGGGTGGCCGCTTCGGAAGCGGATGGGCGTGGCTTGCGATTGAATCCGGCGAAGGACTGACCGTGATGTCAACGCCAAATCAGGACAGCCCTTTCATGGAGGGACTCACGCCGATTCTGGGACTCGATGTTTGGGAGCACGCGTACTATCTGAACTATCAGAATCGCCGTCCGGATTACGTCTCAGCATGGTGGAACGTAGTGAACTGGGATAAGGTGGCAAACTACTACGACGCCGCCGTCTAGTCCGGTTCTATTTCGTCAGGAGGGGGTGGCGGCTTTCCGCTGCCCCCTTTTCTTTTGGCGCACATCGCAGCGAGCTCGCGGTCAAGTGTTTGCGTCGATGCCTCGCGTAGCGACCCCGACCGTTGCGAGCAATGCGCAGAGAGTATCGCAACCGACATACCGTTGACCACGGCTGCCGAGGCCCGAATTCGGACCCGAATCCATCCTCATTCGCAACTCATGGGAAGCGGCCAAAAGAAATGGTCCTTTGGCGGTCAGTAAATCGTACCATATCATCGCCGATAATCGATACTACCGACCTTGGTACGTGTTTGACAGGCGAACCGGCGTTGCGAGTCAGCATGTAAGCGAGGAGTCTTGATCAGGTAAAACAACCGACGCCGGCGTGCGTAACTCAGTTCACGTCGTCTTTCTTGCGGCAACATATGGATCAAACCGTCTACAAACCGGAGCACCACGTACGGTTCGTCACAGCAGCGAGCCTGTTCGATGGTCACGACGCAGCCATCAACATCATGCGTCGCATTCTCCAGTCCAGCGGTGCGGAAGTGATCCACTTGGGTCATAACAGGGCCGTAGCGGATGTAGTGTCGACGGCCATCGAGGAAGATGCGCAGGGGATAGCCGTCTCGTCGTATCAGGGTGGTCACATGGAGTACTTCAAGTACATGTGCGACCTCCTTCGTCAGAAGGGAGCCAATCACATCAAGGTGT
>JAHHLP010000065.1 GCA_018679295.1 Rhodothermia bacterium | reverse complement strand
TGCATGAATACGGCGCCGCATTGCAAGGTTTCGCGGCCAAGATGTCGGACGAGCAGGCGGACGAGCTGGCGCGGGATGGCCGAATCAAATATGTGGAGCCGAATCGGATGATCGTGCTGTCGCCATGCAAGAACAACCCGAACCATCCCAAGTGTG
This sequence comes from Rhodothermia bacterium, assembly GCA_018679295.1. Classification (GTDB taxonomy): domain Bacteria; phylum Bacteroidota; class Rhodothermia; order Rhodothermales; family JABDKH01; genus JAHHLP01. Next base: position 8,849 of record JAHHLP010000065.1, on the reverse strand, counting down.
GAGACGGTGGCGATGGTGGCGATGGTGGCAGCAATCAGGAGACTCCCTGGGGCATCAGCCGCGTCGGCGGTGCAGGGGACGGCACGGGCACAAGTGCATGCGTACTCGACACTGGTGTCGATCTCGACCATCCGGACCTTAACGTGGACGTCGCGAAGAGCGTTTCGTTCGTCAACGGTGAGTCAGTCGATGATGGTCATGGACACGGTACCCACGTCGCCGGGACGATTGGAGCGGTCAACAACAATGAGGGGGTGATCGGTGTCGCAGCCGGCGCTACCATCGTCGGAATCAAAGTCCTGAGCAATACGGGAAGCGGTACATATGACGACGTAATTGCTGGAATCAACCATGTGGCGGCGAATTCATCCCTCTGCGACGTCGCAAACATGAGCTTGGGCGGTGGATTTTCTCAGGCGGTTAACGATGCCGTGGAGAATGCGTCCAATGGCACTCCGTTTACACTGGCTGCTGGAAACGAGAGCAGTCATGCCCAGTTTTTCTCGCCGGCAAGTGCCGAAGGAAACAATATCTACACGATATCGGCATTCGAGAGGCGAAGAGATCGCTTCGCGTCCTACAGCAACTACGGAAATCCGCCGGTCGATTATGCAGCTCCCGGTTCGTCCGTCAAGTCGACGTATAAGAATGGTGGTTACGCCACGTTGAGCGGCACCTCGATGGCGGCGCCGCATGTGGCCGGTATTCTCCTTCTGGGAGCGATAAACACGTACGACACAGTAAGGAATGATCCAGACCGGGATGCCGACCCGATCGCACATCGATAACCCGACCGACTGGCAACAGATAGTGGATCCCCGATCGGGTCGGGGATGACGTATGTCGCGGATGACGTAGGGTCGAGGATGACGCAAAGGAAAGCCCCGCGAGCACACTGCCCGCGGGGCTTCTTCTTTTCGACGTAATCCGAAGCCTGCTACTTCACAAACAGAATCTCCGTGTAGGTCGGCAGCGGCCACGTGTCGTGCGGCACAATCTTCTCGAGCTCGTCGGCAGCATCGCGAACCGCCGCCATTGCCGGAAGCACCTTGTCGCGCATGTACTTCGCGTGCGCCAGAGCGTCGTCGCCTCCGATGTGCGCTGCGGCCTTCTCTAGCTTTCCAATGCCCTCGTGAAGCTTGTCAACCAAGCCCCCAACAGACTTCGCCATCTTCTGCACACCGGCAAGCTTGAGGCCCGCTGACGAAGCGGATGCGAGGGTATCGGCAAGCTCGTTCAGGTAGTCGACGGCCGCCGGCATGATCATCGTCCGCGCCATGGTCAGCGTGGTCTCCGCCTCGATGTTCAGCGTAGTCGCGTACTGCTCGAGCCACGTCTCGTAGCGGCTGTGTACCTCAGTCTTGTTTAAGACCTCGTACTTCTCGAACAAGCCGATATTCTTCTTCTCGACCAAAGTCGCGAAGGCATCAACCGTTGTGCGCAGGTTTAGCAGCCCTCGCTTCTCGGCCTCCTTGTGCCACTCCTCGGAGTAATTGTCTCCTTCGAAAATGATTGGCTTGGCCTCCTTGATGACGCCACTGATGACGGAGGCGACGGCACTGTCGAAGGTCTGCTTGTTCTTCTTCTTGCCGGAGAGCTTCTTCTCCAGCTGAGCGGCCATGTGATCGAGGGCCTCCGCGACGATCACGTTCAGAATGACGTTCGGCATCGATACGGTCTGCGACGACCCGACGGCCCGGAACTCGAACTTATTGCCGGTGAAGGCGAACGGTGAAGTTCGGTTACGGTCGCCCGCGTGGCGCGGAAGGTGCGGCAGTGCAGGGACGCCTAGACCGAGCAAGCCCCCTTGCTTACTGGACTTCGTCGAACCCTTGACGATCTGGTTGAAGACATCCTCGAGTTGCTCCCCGAGGAAGACGCTCATGATGGCCGGCGGCGCCTCATTGGCCCCGAGCCGGTGGTCATTACCTGCCGAAGCGACCGCAGCACGCAGGAGATCCTGGTGCCGATGGACAGCCAGAAGCACCGCAGCACAGAAAAAGAGGAACTGCGCATTGTCGTGCGGGGTGTCCCCCGGCTCGAGCAGGTTCATCCCTGTGTCCGTCGCAATCGACCAGTTGTTGTGCTTGCCGGAGCCGTTCACGCCCGCAAACGGCTTCTCGTGCAGCAGGCAGACAAGACCATACTTCCGCGCCACGCGCTGAAGCGTTAGCATCGTCAGCTGCTGATGGTCCGCCGCGATGTTCGACGTCTCGAAGATCGGTGCGATCTCGTACTGGCTTGGCGCGACCTCGTTGTGCCGTGTCTTGACGGGCACGCCCAATCGATACAATTCCTTTTCGGTTTCCAGCATGCATGACAGCACGCGATCGGGAATCGATCCGAAGTAATGATCGTCGAGCTCCTGACCCTTCGGTGGCTTGGTGCCAAACAGCGTGCGGCCGGTGTTGATCAGGTCCGGTCGGCGGTAGAAGTACTCTTCATCGACCAGGAAGTACTCCTGTTCGTTGCCGACTGTAGACATAACGCGGTGAACGCCTTTCACTCCGAAAAGCTTGAGCACACGGCGGGCCGCCTTGTCGACCGCCTGCATCGACCGGAGCAACGGAATCTTGTGGTCCAGCGCCTCGCCGGTCCACGACGCAAACGCTGTCGGAATGGCGAGATAGGAGCCATTCTGGTTCTCAATGACGAAGGCGGGAGACGTCGGGTCCCATGCCGTGTATCCGCGCGCCTCGAACGTGGCTCTCAAGCCGCCGCTGGGGAAGCTCGAGGCATCCGGCTCGCCCTGGATAAGGTCCTTGCCGGAGAATTGTGCGACAGCTCCGCCTCCCTTGTTCGGCGTGATAAAGCTGTCGTGCTTCTCCGCAGTGGACCCGGTCAGTGGCTGGAACCAGTGAGTGAAGTGAGAGACACCCCTCTCGACCGCCCACTCCTTCATCGCAATCGCCACCGTGTCGGCGATATTCGAGTCGATCGGATCACCTTTCTCGATGGTCGCGAGGATGCTCTGAAAGACGCTCTTCGGCAATCGGCTCTTCATCTCTTCGAGGCCGAAGGTGTTTTCGCCGAAGATGCGTTCGATGTCCATCGTCATCGCGTTCCGTTTGCCGTTGGCCACGTACTTCGTGGCGGCGACGACGTTGTAGTCTGTCTGCTTGCTCATGAATTCGTCAAAGTTGGATATGAAAGGTGTCCCGTCGTTGTCCCACGCGGGGACCGACCGCTTAGAGTGTCATTGGTTCTACAGGAAGGAAGCCGGTCTCCTTCATAGTGGAAAGCACAATACTCGTCGTAGTACCGACCACACCCGGCAGCGATTGAAGCCGTGAAAGCAGCGTCTCCAATGTGGTGGTGTTCTTGGTCCTGATCTTGAGGATGTGGGATCCTTCACCCGTTATCGAATGCAGTTCCTGTACCTCCTTCATCTCCTGGACCGACTTGACGAACTTCGGATAGTTCTCCGAGCCGTCTATCCGTACGCGGACGAACGCCGTGATGTCGATGTGCAGCCGCTTGGGATTCAGTGTGGCGGTGTAACCCGTCAGCACTTCTCTTTCGCTCAGCTTGCGCATCCGGTCGGACACCGTTGGCACCGAGAGACCCACCTCCTCAGCAATCCGGCTCCTCTTGATCCGCCCATTCTCCTGAAGCAGTTCAAGAATCCGCACATCCGTATCGTCAATTCGCTCCATTCGAGATCATTTCCTAATGATTTGTGGCAATAACACGAATAAATTATCCCAATTTGTGCTTCGCAGCAATCATTAGCCTAAAAAATTTAGATGAAGTGATTGATTTGGGCCATAATCCTTCAAGAAACCCCTCCAAAAATGCCCAGGCGGGCAACGAAGACCGGGTATACGCTGGTTTCGGGGAGTGGGCCCATTAAAGAAAGGTCCCAAATGGCGGTCGCGCGCCGCAGATGTGTTGTGTCGGCGCTAGGCCCTCGCCTAACGTACGGCCACAGAGGCGCCTAGTGGCTCTTCATCAGGTCATTGTGCCATGCCCACGCAATAAGCTCAGCGCGGGTTCGGACGTCGATCTTCGCCTTGATGCGTTCGACGTGGTTTCGAACGGTATGACGTGAGATGTACAGGGCTTCTCCGACACCTGCGTTGTCGAGTCCGTTTGCCACGTGCCGAAGAACCTCGACCTCCCTTTCCGTGAGATTCTCGACGCGCGCCCGCGAGCTGGTCGCTCTGCGCCGGACGAGGTCGGTGGCGAGTCGAGGACTGATCCATACTTCGTCGTCGTTGACAATGCCGCGAAGTGCCTGAAGAACCATATCAGCGTCAGCCTCCTCCTTCATGAGGTATCCCGAGGCGCCTGCATCGAGCAGGCCGTAGACGTATTCAGGCTCGTCATAGGCACTGAGCGCCAGGATCTTGACTGCCGCTTCGGCGGCACGCAGGCGGCGGGCCACTTCAATGCCGGAGACGCGCGGCATCTCAATATCCAGTATCAGCGCGTCCGGCTGATGCCTGCGAACCAGCTCGAGCGCCTCGGCGCCATTTCCGGCCTCTCCGACGACCGTTACGTCTTTCACCGGCTTCAGGGTTGCTTTCAGGCCCGTCCGGGTCAGATGATGATCATCCGCGATGACGATTTGCATATGTCGGCCCGCATCTAGAGGATCCGCTCGGAAATCGGTAGCCCGATATCCTCATTACTATACGCAGGAACGAGGACAGTGATGCGCGTGCCATTGCCGACGGCGGAATCGACATACAGCGTCCCTCCAACCGAATCGACCCGCTGACGCATTCCGGAGAGGCCGAAGTGGCCGCGTTCTTCCAGTCTGGCCAGACGGCGACTGGGTCGGAAGCCTCGGCCGTCGTCTTCGACAATGAGCTGTACCTCATCGTCACGGATCGTAAGATCAACGCGAACGGTGGAAGCATCGGCATGCTTCTCGATGTTGTTCAACGCCTCCTGAAGGATGCGGTATAGCACCAGTCGCGACTCTTCAGAGAGATCGTCCGGGCCGAGACTAAACTGGGTTTCAACGGTAATGTCGGGGTTGCGGAGCTGAAAAGATCGTGTGACAGATTCGGCCGCCTTTTCGAGGCCGAAATGCGCAAGCACGGGTGGCTTCAGATCCGTACAGATGTCGCGCAGATTGCCAGCTATCTGCCGCAGTGTAGACTCGAGTTCTGATAGATCATCACTGTCGCTCGTCGGGATGACCCGCGCGAGTGAACTGAGATTGGATCGCAGGATGCGTTGAACGTCCTGAACGGGTCCGTCGTGAAGCTCGGAAGCGAGGTGGCTCCGCTCCGCCTCACGAATACGCATCATTCGGCGGCGGGAGGCTCTAAGGTCGTCACGCTCGCGGCGGATTCGACGGGTGAACGCATGCACCGTCGTAAACACAATGGCAGCCAGTAGAGCCGCAAAAATGAGTGCGACCACCTTGTAGTTGAAACCTCGAGATATCGTCAGCCAGAACGCACCCGTACCCGGTTCAATGTACATCTGCGTCTCCGTCGCCATCTTTGTGCTCGATACCTCATGATGCCGAAACGCCATCACTAGAACATCGACCGGCAGAACGAAAGACTTGGTCAGGCCTGCGTCGAGGTACTGGAAGGTGACTATGCTGTCAGCGAGGAACTCCATGAAGAACTCCTCACCGGTGGCCTTCGAAAACGCCGTGGCGACCCGGCGCTTTGCCCCGTTCGCGCGTACCGGGCTGCCACCACCGGTTTTGGCGGAAGCAGTTTCCGAAGCGGTGGGGATTGGCGACAAACTAAACTGGCGAACCAGACCGGTCAGGAGTGCTTGCGGCAGTTCAAGTGTATCGCTTTCTCCTTCGACCTCATATCTGAGTCGGACCTGACCATCGTCCGTCAACTCAATGTCGGAGATGCTGATGGGGCCGGTGGAAGCGTTCGTCTGACCAGCAACGATGGTAGGGGCCGCAAAACATACTGCGGCCGCCAAAAGCAGTGAGTACCTGAAAATCATTTTGGCCGATAATACTAGCTGCGAGCAGAACACCACATCTTAGACGAAGGCCGGACGCGCTGGCTTGGAAAGCCACCCAAAACATACTGCAATCCATTCAATATGTCAGCGCGCCCGACCGTCGTACGCTGCAAGCCATGGTGTTATCCCAGCCGTTGTACGTCATGCAAGCTTGCCGTACGACAAAGCCGGCACCATGACCTACAGCCCTCGCCGGACCACAATTAAGCATTGACACCGGCAATCATACAGAGCGTGCGGCCCTCACTTCGTTAGTACTAAACGACTAATCAGATTAGTACTCACCTCTCATTGTCAGCCGCCTGACAGTCCGTTACTCTATAGTAGCGGGGTTTCGGCTTCCTCCTCCCGCTTCGTCTTCCATGCAAGCACAAACCAGGTAGTACCCATGCGTACACGAAAACTCCTCCTCACATCCGCTGCAATCGCCGTCGTTACGGTAGGCATCGGCTTCGACTCCGGCGTGACCTCGTCCGTAATGGAGGCCAGCACGTTCGGCAACTTCCACTTCGCTTTAGGCTCCGCAGAGCTAGCAACAACACCGACCTCGCTGAACGTCAAGTTTGCCGATGAACTGAGTGGCGGAGGCGTTGCCATCGAGATGAGCGGTATGGAGAGGCTCAACGTATACCTCGAACCAGTCGAAATGCCCGCAGGATCGTACTTCGAGACCGCTGTTGTCGGAGAGGTTCGCAATCAGGAGCGCGTCATCGGCAAGATCACTCACAATCAGATCGGCCCGAAAACGACCGAGGTCGGCGTCGACTTTACCGAACTCGGGGACTTGTCAGCCAATGGGCAGGTTTCAGTGGCGACTTACGTAGATGGAACCAAGACGTACGAAACGAGCCTGTCAATAGAAGAGGCAACGACTGTCGGTCAGGTCAACTCGATCAGAACGGCCTGGGCGGAATCATACCACTGGGTCTGCGTGAATGGCTCATGCTCGCTCATGATCGATCCCGAACCGGCGGAAACCATCACGTTCGCTCATGATCCGTCCATTCAACAGCCGTTCAACTATCTCGTGTTCACGATCGACGGCGTCGAGAGCGTGGTGAATCCGCACACCATGGAGTTCTACGGCAACGGACTTCAGTGGATCAGCATCATCGGCGAGGATGAGCAGATCGCTCTGGCGCCGTGACGCATCACTGAAACAAGCGAGCCCCTCATACGAATGACCTTTGGAACCAACACGTGCGAGGCTGCCGATGAGCATTGTCGTTGATGACTACGTCTTCGAGGGACCATTTACCGACCACGAAGCTATCGAGGATCGCCCCGGCGTCTTCGTCATCCACTGCTGCAATGACGCCGATTACCGCGTTGTAGACGTAGGATCCTCAGATAACCTGCGGCAGACGCTGGAGGACGATTCTCGTCGCACGATGCTCGGTAACAAGTGTGAGGGCACCTACACCGTTGCCGTCCTGTATGCGTCGGGGGAGAAATCATACGCGCCCGACAAGGTGGAGGAGAGAATCCGGCGGCGGTTTCTCGTTTCGAATGCTGCGCGGGGACGCCATTCTATGGCTGCGAAGCGCGAGACGGGAGCCGCACCGCCGGAGTAGGCAGAGCAGGAGTCGTTCGGACGTCTACGAGCGCATCGGTTGGCGTCCTGATGGAAAGCCCCCGGGTGATGAAAGGCATCCGGGGGTTTTTTCTGACACGACCATCTTGCGGCGAGAATTTCGATGAGCCGGAGCACCGCAAAAAAAAAGACGCAGCGCCTATGATGATGGTGCGACGAGCTCAGAAAGCGACTGTTCATCCGATCGTTCCATCGCTGCCTCCACTTGCAGCATTGCAGCGTCCCGATTCATCGCTGCGACGGCAAGCGTTGTACCGTTACGGCGATACGCGCACATGAAGTCGTGGCCCTTAACGCTGCCATCAACGTCAATCCGATCCCACGCCGCCGCATGTCCAAGGTAGCCTATCTGGACATCGAATTGATGCGTCCAGAAGAAGGGAATGGCGCTAAAGGGTTCCATTGCGCCGAGCATGTTTTTTGCGGCCACCTGACCCTGACGCTGTGCCACCACCCAGTGTTCTATACGAATGGATGACCCGTCGCGTCCGCCGGGCCATCGCGCGATGTCTCCTGCAGCAAAGATGCCCTTGTCACTCGCCTGCAGATACTTGTCGACTGTCACGCCATGGTCAACGCTGAGGCCAGCCTCCTCCGCGAGTGACGTCGACGGCCTGACCCCGACTCCCACCACGACGAGGTTAGCCTCGATCTCGCTGTTGTTTGACAAGGCCACGGAGTCGCTTCTGATGCCGGAGACCGTCTGGCCAAGATGAAAGACGACGCCGTTCTTCTCGTGCTCGGTGCGAATCATCTCCCCGATCCCTGTCCCGAACACACGTTCCATCGGCACCGATTCCGGCGCCACTACATGCACGTCCAGCCCGCGAGCCCGGAGTGACGCCGCGGCCTCCAGGCCGATGAAGCTCGCTCCAACAACAACAGCCGGACCATCGCCGGCGGCTTCAATAATCGCGCGGCAATCGGCTACGCTTCGCAGGTAGCGGACGTGAGTGGCACCGGTACCGGGAACGTCGAGCCGGATGGGCGACGCGCCAGTGGCAAGCAGCAACCTGTCATATCCGTATTCCTTGCCTTCGGAGGTAATGACCTTCCTCTGCTCGGCGTCGATCGAGGATACGATCGTGTTCAAGAGCAGATCGATCCCTTTGTCCTCGTAGAAGTCTGGGGATCGGAGCGGAAGCCACTCTTCCGGCGCATTGCCGGCGAGATAATCCTTGGACAAATTCGGTCGGTCGTACGGCGGCGTGGTGTCAGAGGAGATCATCGTGAGACTACCCTCAAAACCTTCCCGTCGAAGCATGTCGGCCGCGGCGTCGCCTGCCGCGCCGCCTCCTACATT
>JAHHLP010000481.1 GCA_018679295.1 Rhodothermia bacterium | reverse complement strand
GTTCTCACCCATCAAGTTTCTTGGCCCTGCATGCGACAGTGACACGCTGGGTGGCGAGCTTGTGGGCGGCGCCTGGTCGGGCAAGAGCGGTCGCGGTCTATCCACCGATCATAACGGCAATATTCTCGTCGCAGCATTTGATCGACTTTATCGTATCAACTACGAAACCGGCGAATGCATGGACAAGGCATTCCCGTTCGAGGATCTGGTTGGCACCGCAAACACGACGCTCGCCCGCGTCAGCGCCGACAACTCTGGCAAGGTCTACGCCGGACGCGTCTTCCCGGGTGGTCCGATCCGTGTTCTAAACGAGGATCTGACATCCGCTGGCGAAAACGTGACAGACTTACAGTCGCAATTCTCCAGATCACATCAGGTGAATCCCGCCGGAGATCGGTTCTACGAGACGGACTACGAGAACACGTACACGATCCTTCACGAGAAACCCGACGAGTTTTCGCCGTGGGATTCCGTGAACGTGGCTTTCCGCGGCATGCGCTCTGAGTCGTCCGCGTTCAATCCGGCGACTGGCCACATTTGGGTAAGCTCTGGAAACCCGTTGAATCTTGTGAATGAAGATCCAATGATGGTTACTGATTGGGTGACCCAATCATGGTATTCCTTTGACGAGGCTGACCTGACGACGCCGCTCGCGTTCTTCACGTGGGATAACTCACTCGCGGCGGACGACACGGGTCGCCCGCGTGGTCTCGGATTCAGCCCGGATGGAATGACGGCGTACGTCACAATGTTCAGCACCGGAGGTGCGGCGATTCAGACGTTCTCGCCGGGTGCGGTTGGCGTCGAGCCGGTCGATAGCGAGATCCCGGAATCGTTCTCTCTCAAGCAGAACTATCCGAACCCGTTCAATCCGACAACGACCATCGAGTTCGACCTCCGGGCGGCCTCTATGGCGCAGCTTCGGGTGTATGACGTGCTTGGACGGGAAGTTGCTGAACTCGTCAACGAGCCGCTGGCCGCAGGGACGTACAAGGTCCAGTTCGATGCCAGCGACCTGTCCTCCGGGACGTATGTCTATATTCTTGAGACCGAGTCCGCGCGACAAAGTGCAAGCATGACGATTCTGAAGTAGGACCGTTTTGCGGCGATAGTCAAGGGCATCCGGTTCGCACCGGATGCCCTTGATTTTTAGTTACTTATGGGTAAATATTGTATCGCGCCGAGCGAGCCCACTCAAGTCCTGCCTTCGGAGATATCCAGACTATCGAACACGCTCAACGATGAAGCTTTTTCGCACGTTAACTATCGCCATCCTGTTGTCCGGAATCGCCTACTCGAGCTTCGCGCAGTCAGGGCGGCCGCTATCTCCGATTAACAAGAGGGAGTTTCGGGGTGCGTGGATCGCCACCGTGATCAACCTGGACTGGCCGCTCAGCTCGATCGTTGCCAACCAACAGACGCAACTCATCGACATCCTCGACGAGCTTAAGGCATCCGGTATCAACGCAGTTTTTTTTCAGATCCGAACCGAGAGCGATGCACTATATGATTCTCCGATCGATCCATGGTCGATCTGGCTGACGGGCGCGCAGGGCCGCGCACCAAATCCATACTATGACCCTCTTGAGTTTGCTATCGAAGAAGCACATCGGCGGGGAATGGAGTTGCACGCGTGGATTAATCCGTATCGCGCCGAGCGGAATCGGGGCAGCTACTCGATTGACTCGACCCACGTCGTTCGCCGTCACCCGGAATGGCTTCTCTCGATCAACAATATCTCGATCACCAATCCGGGTCTTCCCGAAGTTCGCGACTACATCATCTCAGTAATTGAAGACGTGGTGACACGGTACGACGTCGACGGTATTCACTTTGACGATTTCTTCTATCCCTATCCGCCTAACCACATATCCAGCCAGGACCAGCAGACGTTCATCGACAACAACCCCCTAGCCTTTACGACGATTGGAGACTGGAGGCGATGGAGTGTCAACGAGTTTATACAGGGTGTGGCCAACGCCATAGCTGCGATTAAGCCGGAGGTGAAGTTTGGGATCAGCCCATTCGGCATATGGAAGAACGGTGTGCCGGCGGGAATCGTCGGACTGGATGCATACAACGTGATCTTCTCGGATCCCGTCGAGTGGATGAATCAGCAATGGCTGGACTACCTAACCCCGCAGCTCTACTGGGCGTTTGGTGGCGGACAGGATTATGCAAAGCTGGCGCCGTGGTGGGCTTCTGTCCGAAACGGGCGGCACCTCTATCCCGGTCACGGGCTGTATCGCTCCGACCGCAACACCTTCAGCGGAACGCTGTTCAGTGCCAGCGAGATACCCAATCAGGTTCGTTTCAACCGAACGCACGGGGAGATCGATGGATCGGTGTTCTTTCGGACGCGCAACATCACGGCGTTTCGTTCGATGGGTTTTGCTGACTCGCTCAAGATCGATCTGAATCGATACCCGGCTCTTGTGCCGACAATGGAGTGGAAGGACGGATCGCTACCAAATGCTCCCGACAATATCGCGTTTGAGTGGACCGATGCCGCCGAAGTCACGATCTCCTGGGATCCACCGCTGCCGGAGGAGGGAACTCCAGACCCGCGGCGCTATGCCGTTTATCGGATTCGGTCGGCCAGCGTCCCGGATTTTGCGGCGGCACTCGAGAATCCCTCCAACCTCCTCAAGGTGACGGGGGAGACCTCCATCACCGATTACCCGGAAGCTGCTACCGACCCATACTACTACGTGGTGACGTCGGCGAGCATGAACTCCGTCGAGAGCTTTGAGAGTGATTTCGTTGTAGTGGAGGGTCGCGCCGTCGGCGTTGAGGGGACCCCGCCGCTCGCCTCGTTCAACGTCTCGCAGAGCTACCCGAATCCGTTCAGCGATGCCACGTCTATCGTGGTGGACCTGTCAATTTCTGCGCCGATCCGCGCGCAGGTATACAACGCAATCGGCCAGCAGGTCGCGGTGATAGCGGACGGTGAAATGCGCACGCCAGGAGAACACATTATTACATGGGACGGTCGCGACGCGAGTGGAGCGCGAGTAGCTAGCGGCACGTACTTCTACGCGGTTGAGGCGGACGGCAGGAGAGTTACCCGACCGATGGTCGTGGTACGGTAGGGAGGCTCGGGCGCGACGGATGTTGTCTTCGGGTTGCCGGCAAACGGGATCGCCGCTCTATCGCGGGCTCCTCACGGGCGTTGCCTGGTCACCACTGTAGATCCAAACCCGAGAATCAGGGCGGCAGTCGTCCCCAGCGGCACGTACCACGGCCACGCGAGATCAGCAAATACCCCGGGTTTGCCCAAGACGATAATCAGCATGAAGATCGCGCTACCGATTACAGATACGAGTGCATCTACCTGCTTCGCTCTAGTCGACCAACCTCCAAGGATGTAGACGCCTAGCAGACTTCCGTAGGTTATCGACGCGATGGACAACGCAAGCTCAACTACCGGTTGATCGGACTCGAAAGCTAGCGCGCCCAGCGCAAGGACGGCTGCCCAGATTACCGTGGCCCACCGTCCAAAGGAAAGGAGTCGGTTTGGATCATCGGTCTTCGCGATGGCCGCATAGAAGTCGTGGGTTGTCGCGGAAGCGAGGGAGTTCAGAGACGAAGAGACCGTGCTCATTGCGGCCGCGAGGATTCCCGCGATGACGAGTCCTGACAGACCCGGGGGCAGCATGTCGAC
>JAHHLP010000123.1 GCA_018679295.1 Rhodothermia bacterium | reverse complement strand
CGGTCATTCTGCGGGCGATGCGGCTACCTCTGCCACAGTACATGACGCTGGGTGATATCGAGGAAGCCGTCCGTCGAGCGTTTCGGACGCAACGATTCGAGCGCGTGACGTACCGGTTGTCGACCCTTAACGATCGCGCATTGGGCGAAATCGGCACGGTGCTGACCGTGACTGCCGAGGAGCGCGAGGGCGATCGTCTGGCACTGGGCCTCCGATACGATAGCGACCATCGTGCTTCGATATTGATGCGGGCCACGCTATCGGAGCTTCTTGGATACGACACGCGACTCGTCGCGAGCATCCGGCTCGGAGAGTTCGTTCGTATCGGAGGCACTCTGACCTCGCCGTTGGCCTTCGGACCAAGAGCGCGACTCTTCACCAACGCAGAGGTGAGCCGCTCGCCACTTGACCTGTTTGCAGACGGCAGACGAACGACGAGCCTCGTTGCACGCGTTGCCGAGACGAGTGTCCGCGCCGGCGGATTCGTCGGCAGGGACCTCGCGGCGGCGATCGGAGTGCGCGCGGAAGTGTTCGACATCGACCCGCGCATTGCTGGATCGCCCGGCTTTTCTTTCGATTTCCTCGACGAAGCGAGTTCACTGGTCTTTGCCGACGCGCTTGTCTATCTCGACACCTTCGACCGTGTGTCGTTTCCGCGGTCAGGCGCAAGGGTAACCGCCCGATCCATGCTTTCAATTGGCCCGTTCAGCAGCGACACGTTCGGCCAGCACTGGATCGATGTCGAAGGTCGATTTCCGGTTTCGGATGCGCTCTCGTTCACGGGTCGCGCGCTTGCCGGGCGGACTTTCGGCTCGTCGGCACCCGTGCATTATCAATTCTTTGCGGGAGGCGTCTTTCCGTTCGAGATGCTGGCAGGACGTCACTTTCCTCTGTTTGGCGCCGAACTGCAGCAAGTCGCCGGGCGAAACATCCGTGCCCTGTGGGCTGGCGTGCAGCTTCGAATTCGCCCCGACGCGTACGTCGGTGCGGCCTGGAACGCGGCGAGTGCCTCCGACGCATGGACCCTCAGTGTTGACGCCGACGATTTCTCAGGAGGCTTTGCGCTTTCAGCCGGTGTGCGAACCGTCGTCGGGCCCATCCAACTCCTACTCTCGTCCAGCGAGCTGGATGGCCCCTATGAACTCCATGTAGGGCTGGGACACGTATTCTGATGGTTCCCAAAATGGCGATGGGCCCAGAAGACCTCCTCGCTGGGGCCTCTTGTAGAGTCGCCGTACAGATACTAGAATGAGGTTCCTCGCTTCTCCGAATCTCGTGGACGTTCAGCTTTGGAAAGCACCCAAGTCACTCAACGGATAACGGCACCTCCAACGCCGATCCGGCTCTGCGTCATCGACCTCGGAACCAACTCGTTCCATGCGGTCATCGTAGACGTCAACCCCACCGGAACGTTTACCATACTCGACAAGATCAAAGAGATGGTAAAGCTCGGGGAGGGCGGGTTCTCGCGCCATCGTCTCTCCGAGGTTGCCATGCAGCGCGGCGTGGATGCACTTCGCCGGATACGCATTCTCGCCGAGGGATGGGGTGCGGAAGAGTACATGGCGTTCGGTACGAGTGCTATCCGCGAGGCCGACAACGGCGGCGTGTTCATTCAGAAGGTTCGAGAGGAGCTTGACCTGAACATCCGGGCGATCAGCGGCGACATGGAAACGCGGCTGATCTACGAGGGCGTGCGCCGGGCCGTCGATCTGTCCGAGCCGACGTTGCTGGTAGACATCGGTGGAGGGTCCACGGAGTTCGTCGTCGGCGACAGCACTGAACCTTACTTCCTGCGCAGCCTCAAGCTGGGTGCCGCACGCATAACCGAACGATTCGTAACGACGGATCCGATCGACAAGACCGAGCTCAAGACGCTACGAGAGTTTTACCGCGACAAGCTCAACCCTGTTGTTGCCGCATCGGAGGAGCATGGCGTTCGCGATCTGGTTGGATCATCGGGTACGATTGAGAATCTAGCCCAGGTATTTCTCAACGAGATTGGAGAAACGTCACGGTCTATCTACCAATACGAGTTCGATGCGAAAGGCCTGCGGCGCATCGCGAAAATGCTCATCGCATCCACGC
>JAHHLP010000167.1 GCA_018679295.1 Rhodothermia bacterium | reverse complement strand
TTGTGAGCGTCACGCAACAGCAGGAGCGAGTCAACATCCGGACTCATGAAGGTAAAAACCTCGGTGCCCATCGAATCATTCTCGCGGTCGGTGCCGGTTTCCGGCACATCGATGGGATACCGCCTTTGAATCTGCATCTTGTAAAAGGACAGACGGTTTCGATCGACCGGACAGCCACGCCCTACTCGCAATCCGACATACCCCACATCGCGGGTCGCGGATATGTTGTTTCCGGGAGTTCGCGTTTCACGATCGGCAGCAGCTACCAGCACGATTTTGCGGATTTGGCGCCAAACCCGCGGGCATCCGAAGAGATTCTGGACCGAGCACGAGCGAACCTGCCACTTCTTACGGCGGTCGACGAAATCAAGGAGGCCGCCGGAATCCGGGACAATGTCCCGGGCACGCGGCTGCCCATGGTGGGTCCGCTGCCCGGTGCCGACCGCATCTGGATCTTCACGGGCCTCGGTTCGAAGGGCTTGTTGATGGCTCCGCTCATCGCAAGAGACCTTCCCTCCTACCTGGAAACCCCCGGCCGTATTCCCGTTCAGACGAGGGTGGCCGAGCTCCCCGCCGGGTGATTTCGTACGAGTCTCTTGCGCGCCCTGTCGATTGTTCGCGGCGAACGGCGCGGCTCGAACAGACGGGACGATCGACCGCGGGCGAACCACCACATTCCGCAAAACTTGACCTCTGGTGGCCTCTATTAGATTGTCGTTCGCGGGGCGGATTCGTACATTTAAAAGCTACAATTGAGCCGATTTGTCTCATTTTCCCGCATCGGCTCGATGGATACCTTATTGGCAAATTGACGCTCTTCTACAGGAGGTTTAGATATCATGGCAGAAGTCACCACCTCAGCGATCGCCGACATCCTTGGCGACAAGGCCGGCTACCTGCTGGATCACCAGTGCAAGACCATTTCCAAGGACGACCTTGAGCTTCCGGGACCCGATTTTGTCGATCGCGTATTCGCGATGTCGGATCGCAACCCGCAGACGCTTCGATCTCTGCAACAGCTGTTTGGCCACGGTCGACTCGGCGGCACCGGTTTCCTATCTATCCTTCCGGTAGACCAGGGCATCGAGCACTCCGCCGGCGCGTCGTTCGCCAAGAACCCGGCGTACTTCGATCCGGCGAACATCGTCAAGCTGGCAATCGAAGGCGGCTGCAACGGTGTCGCGTCAACCTTCGGCGTGCTGGGTCTTGTGGCCCGCAAGTACGCGCACAAGATTCCGTTCATCCTGAAGTTCAACCACAACGAGCTGCTCACCTATCCGAATACGTTTGACCAAATCTCGTTCGCACGGGTCGAGGACGCTTGGAACATGGGCTGCGTGGCCGTCGGCGCGACGATCTACTTTGGATCCGCCGAATCGAACCGCCAGATTCAGGAGGTCTCGGAGGCGTTCTCCTACGCCCACGAGCTTGGCATGGGAACGATTCTGTGGTGCTACATGCGCAACAGCGGTTTCAAGGTGAACGGCACGAACCACGAGTCGAGCGCCGACCTGACCGGTCAGGCCAACCACATCGGCGCGACCATCGAGGCCGACATCCTGAAGCAGAAACAACCTACGCAGACGGGCGGATACAAGGCTCTCAACACCGGCAACTCGAGCTACGGAAAGCTCGACGAGCGGATTTACTCGGACCTGAGCAGCGACCATCCGATTGACCTGACGCGCTATCAGGTAGCCAACGGTTATATGGGCAAGATCGGTTTGATTAACTCCGGTGGAGCCTCAGGTTCGAACGACCTGCAGCAGGCCGTCCAGACGGCAGTGATCAACAAGCGTGCGGGCGGTACGGGGCTGATTTCCGGGCGAAAGGCATTCCAGCGCCCAATGAAGGAAGGGATCCAGATCCTGAACGCGATCCAGGACGTGTACCTGAATGATGAGGTGACGGTGGCGTAGTACGTCATTGCCGCGTACGCGGCAATCCACAGGCATCCTCGACCTTCCATTGGCCCCGGGTCGAGTCCGGGGTGACGTCCGACTTGTCATGCTCGCCGACACGGGCAACCATGCACCCCCCTTACCCCTTCTCAGGCAACCCCTCCCGGACCACCTCCTCCATCGCCTCCACGAACCGATCCATCTCCTCGATTGTCGTGT
>JAHHLP010000344.1 GCA_018679295.1 Rhodothermia bacterium | reverse complement strand
CAGTTGAGCAGTCGTGTGCAGACCACCCTCTCCGAACTTGAAGGCGATGCCAGTGACGCCGTGTCAGAGATAAGTCATGAAACGAACGAGATGGCAGCCGAGCTTCGCGAGACCGGAGCGGATTTGGATGCCGCGCTTGCAAACCTCGAGTCCTCGACCGAACAATCTGCGACCGAAGCCAGGCAGGAGGTTCGGCGATTGATGTCTGAACTGGAGCACGACCTTTCGGACCTCCGCTGGTTCACCATTCTGCAGCGAGAGGAATTCGAACGAGAAGCTCGCCAGGAGCTACAGCAGGCCGAGACCGAGGTGGCGCAGATGCAAGAACAGCTAGCGTCAGTTGACGAAGCTGCGCGAGCCGAGTTTGAGGCAGCCGCCGAGGAAATTCAGGCCGAAAGAGAGGAGATCGCGGAAAAGCTGACAAAGCTTGCAGAAACCTCCGAAGCCGAGTTCGAGGAAATGCGGGATGAGATAGCGTCCCGGTTGGCCGAGCTCGAAAGAGAGATGCGTCAGGTGTCCAGAAGCATCCAGCAGGCCGCAGATGACAATGCCTAGTTCCGTGGAAGTCTGTTGACATGGAAGGGCTCGTTACGTTCGGCGTAGCGAGCCCTTTTCTTTGGTCCGACCCCAGCTGGCACGAACGATTGTTCCTTTCTGGCGATCGTCTTCTTCACTCGCGGGACCGGGTTGGTGAGGAGTCTGCGGCCCGCGCCGAAATGCTACGGTGCTACGCGCTCCTCCGGCAGGACAAGCGTGGGATATCTCTGCCCAAGCACTGTTCTTAAGGTTGCCAAAACCTGTGTACTCTTCGCTTCACGTTCAGGTTGAACGAAGCATAGCTGCTGGATATACGTTGCGTCCTCTGCGGCAAATCTTTGCAGCAGGCCAACGGCACGTTGCGGCTCGACATCGGGGAAGCGACGGAGGTAGTCATCAAACAAGACGAAGCGTAGCGGACAACTACCCCATAGCAGCGTGTAATCGGAATCCGTGTCGGCCCGGATGACCAATTTGATGTACTCGTTGACGCTCATGGCGTCGGTAGAGGTGCTTGCGAACGACTCATGTTCGTCGAGCACCGCGCGGGCGGCGTCCTGTACGGCCAGAGGTGTCGCCGTTGCGATGTCATAGAGAGCGACGACCTTCTCCACGTACGCGATGGCCTCGGCGCTTGTGTCCTCAATCTCAAAGCGGACGCGCCAACCGATGAGTGCCGGCTCCGGACGTCCGTTGCGCGTGGCGGGAGTAAACTGCAGGCCGGACGCATACTGTATCGCGGCCTCGTCGAGTTGCGCGAAGCCCGACGACTGGACGATTCTGGTTTTTGAAACCAGCCCTTTCTCCGAGATAAAGAGTCTCATCCGGACAACGCCTTCCTGTCGTTTCATCTGCGCGTCCATCGGATAACGCAAGTTGGTCGCTTCCTTCAGGACCGGCATCGTTACCGTATCGGAGTCGATCCGTGAACTCGAGCAAGAAGCAGTCGCCAGCAGAACGAGAGCGACGGTGGCGACCATGGCCGGCGCGCCGATGCGCCTCTCCGGGCGTGGTGCGGCGGATCCGCTTAGGGAACAGTCGTCAGGGGCGAGATCGATGAAGTGTTTCTGCGTAGTCTCCTACCATCGATACGTTTATATTTCAGAACGACTCGAATTCAATATCGTTGCAGTATCTCTGCAGTCTCGACTCGTTTGGCTTTTCCAGAATCCAGTTTAGCTGCGAATCCGTCACCGATTTCTCGCTTTCTTTCAAAATTGTGCCCGGCTATGAAACCGACTTCCTTTCAGATCGCGCTCGCCTTCCTGCTAATAGGCGGAATCGCGGTTTCCGCTTGTTCGTCATCCCGTGAAGCGAATCCCGCCATGACGGGCGACGCGGTTGTAGCGACCGCTTCCGGCGTTGCTGTCGCGGCGGATTCCGACATACCTCATTTTTCGGCGAATCAGATACGGGCGCACATGGCGTTCCTGTCGAGCGACGATCTGGAGGGAAGGGATACTGGAACGCGTGGCTATGACATCGCGGCCAAATACGTGGCGGCAAACTTCGAGCGACTCGGAGTGGAGCCGGCAGGGGACGACGGCACCTATTTCAATGAAGTGACCCTGCAGATCACCTCGATTGTGGAGGGTCCCTCGATGATGATCGACGGCAATCCTGTTGCAGACGCCGGGTTTGCCGTCTACCCGCACCTCAATCCCAATTCCCTTACGGTGTCGGGCGAGGCGGTCTTTGTTGGATTCGGAATCGATGCGGCGCAGTTTGGTATCGAGGATTACTCCGGGCTCGACGTGACGGGCAAGGTCGCCGTGGCAGCCATCGGCGGGCCCGACAATTTGCCCGGTGAGGAGTCGTCCTATTTCACGTCGAGAGCTTCGAAGGCGAAGGCTGCTGCAAAGCATGGCGCTTCGGCGATCATCTTTGTCGGTACGCCGGCGATGGACCGAGTCGTTACGTTTGACAGGCGCCGCCGCTTCATGTCGCGACCCACGACAACATGGCTTGCTCCCGATGGTTCGGCGTTCTCAGAGTACGGTGATGTTCAGGTTGTTTATGTGAGCAATGAGGTCGCAGCTCAGCTGTTTGAGGGAGCCGAGAAGTCTTACGAGACTGTTCGATCCGAAGCCGAACAGGGAACTGCAAGCCGTTTTGCGTTACCGCACACCGTAGCCCTAAGTCAGGAGGTGGAAGCCACCACGATATCCAGCCCGAACGTCGTCGGCATGATACCGGGATCAGATCCAGTTCTACGAGATGAGTATGTCGTTCTGTCTGCGCATCTCGATCACGAGGGGATTGGCCGTCCGGTCGCGGGCGACAGTATTTACAACGGAGCGCTCGACAACTCCGCCGGGATATCGGTACTCATTGAGGTTGCGAGGGCGTTCCGCGAAAGATCTCCGGCTCCGAAACGATCGCTGGTTTTTCTGGCGCTTACCGCTGAAGAACGCGGGCTGCTGGGTTCGGAGGCATTCGCCGCCTATCCGACCATCCCGAAGGAGGGGATTGTTGCGAATGTCAATCTGGATATGCCTCTCCTATTGTACGACTTCACTGATGTTGTGGCCTTCGGTGCGGAGCATTCCAGCATGGGCGAGACAGTCGAACGAGCTGCGGCGCAAATTGGCATTGGGTTGTCGCCAGATCCCATGCCTGAACAGAATCTGTTCACGCGATCGGACCACTACTCGTTCGTCAAGGAGGGGGTGCCATCAGTGTTCCTGGTGACCGGTTTTGCCAATGGGGGCGAAGAGGCGTTCGGGATGTTTCTTCAGTCACATTATCACCGGCCATCGGATGAGATTACGCTGCCAATCAACTTCGAGGCCGGAGCGAAATTCGCTCGCGTGAACTATTTGATTGCCAACGAACTAGCCGACGCAGACAACAGGCCGACGTGGAATCCCGGCAACTTCTTCGGTGAGCAGTTCGGCACGCGATGACGTGGTCGGCGCGGCCTGCTGTTTCTTATGGCGCGCGACGGTTCGCGGAGAGCATATAGAACGCATTTGCAGATAGAACAGAGAGAGGCAATTGTAACATAGAGCAAAACGTCCCGTAGCCAATACAATATGTCGTTTCGCGGACTGCAGCCCCTTCGCGAACGGCTACGGTCGCCAAAGAAAGGGCTAGCTCTGTCATGTTACGATACCTTCTGGGAGCCTCATTGCTCATCTGTGTTGAGGCTCTCGCTCCGTGCACGTTGCTCGCGCAGACTTCTGGCTCGCCATCGATCGAGGGGCTAGCCGCCAAACTGGATTTCGATTTCCCGACCGAAGTAGCAACCGTGTCTGCTGCCCGACTGTCCGAGGAAGTCAATATTGACGGGAGGCACACCGACGCGGCGTGGGCCGCGGCCCCCGTCATCTCGCAGTTCACCCAGCGAGATCCGGAGCAAGGTGCCGAGCCGACGTTTCGTACCGAGGTCCGCATCCTGTACGATGACGAGGCGCTGTACGTTAGTGCTCGCATGTTTGATTCGGCGCCGGATTCCATTGTGGCGCGTCTCGGGCGGCGAGATAACCGACTGGATTCCGATGACTTTACCGTGTACCTGGATCCATTTCTTGACCGCCGGACGGGTTACTTCTTCGGCATTAACGCCGCCGGGACTCTCCGCGATGGAACCCTGGAGAACGACGACTGGGACGATGAGGATTGGGACGGTGTATGGGTCGGCAAAGCCATCATCGACGATGAGGGCTGGTGTGCCGAGTTTCGTATTCCGTTTTCCCAGCTACGGTTTCAAGCTGCCGAGGATCACGAATGGGGTATCAACTTTCGGCGGTCGATCGCGCGTAAGAACGAATCCGATTTCCTTGTATACACGCCTCGAAAAGAGAGCGGGTTTGTGTCCCGTTTCCCAACGCTGCAAGGGCTTCGTGGCATCGCACCCAAGAGGCAGCTGGACGTAATTCCATACATCCGCACACGGGCCGAATTTCTCGATCATGCCGATGACGACCCGTTCAACGACGGATCCAGCTATTCACCCGGAGTTGGGGCGGATTTTCGAGTAGGGGTTACCAGCAACCTGACACTAAATGCCACGGTCAATCCCGACTTCGGTCAGGTTGAGGTGGATCCTGCCGTCGTCAATCTCAGCGACGTAGAAACGTTCTTCCCGGAGAAGCGGCCATTCTTCATTGAGGGGAACTCCGTCTTTAATGGTTTCGGGCGCGGAGGGACCAACAACATGTGGGGATTCAACTTCAGCAATCCCAACTTTTTCTACTCGCGTCGCATTGGGCGGGCGCCCCAGGGGCGTCTCCCCGCCAACGATTATGCCGAGCGCATCGACGGGGCTCGGATCATCGGCGCCACCAAGTTGACCGGACGGATCAACGGTGGATGGAACCTCGGCACGATTCACTCGCTCACCGAACGCGCTGTTGCGGACTTCGCCCTGGATGGCGATCGGACCTCGGCCGAAGTCGAGCCGCTGGCATATTACGGTGTTAATCGGCTACAAAAGGAATTTTCCGGCGGACGTCAGGCATTGGGCGTTCTGTCGACGGTCGCAGTTAGGGACTTCAGGGAGGACCGGCTTCGGTCGCAAATAAACCAGTCGGCCGTCGTTGTTGGGCTGGACGGATGGACTTTCCTCGACTCCGACAAGGTCTGGGTTCTCACCGGGTGGTCAGCGATCTCAAATGTCTCTGGTACCGCCGACCGGATGGTAGCGGTGCAGACTGACCCTCGCCGCTACTTCCAACGCCCCGACGCCAAATACGCAAGCGTAGACAGCTCCGCCACTTCGCTGTCCGGATCGGCTGGGCGCTTGATGCTCAACAAGCAGAGTGGCCGCTTCGGCATGAACGCTGCATTGGGTTACTACAGCCCGTCCTTCGACGTGAACGACCTCGGATTCCTGTTCCGGTCCGACATCATCAACGGGCACGTGGTGTTGTCGTACGATTGGCCGGACCCCGGGTCGTGGTACCGGCGGGTCCAGGTATATTCCGCTGCATTCAACTCCTCTGATTTCGACGGGAATACAACGTGGAGAGGAGTGTGGGCAGCTAACTGGATCCGGTTTTTGAACTACCACGAGGTGTGGTTGAACGTTGCCTACAACCCGGAGACGGTGAGCAATCGTCGTACCCGTGGAGGCCCGCTTACGCTGAATCAGCCTGGATTAGAGCTAAACTTCGAGTACGACACCGACAGCCGAAAGAGACTTGTTTGGGAGATAGGCGGCTACACGTATCTACAAGAGGATTCAGATTTCCTTCAGCTGTACACAGAGTTCGTGTGGCAGCCTGCCTCGAACGTTCGAGTGACTCTCAACCCACGTGCCAGCTGGAATAACGAGTTCTCGCAGTACGTGGGCACCTTCGATGACCCGACAGCAACAGCCACCTTTGGGAAACGCTACGTGTTCGCGGAACTCGATCAGGTCACCGTGTCGTCGAGTGTGCGGTTAAACTGGACGTTCACGCCCACGATGAGCCTGCAGCTTTTCGCACAGCCGCTCATTTCATCGGGCAACTACTTCAACTACAAGGAGCTGGCGGCGCCGCGAACCTACGACTTCGTCAACTACGGAGAGTCAGGGACGACTTTCGATGCGGACAATCTTGTCGTCGATCCGGACGGCCCTGGTCCGGCCAGACCAATCGAGCTGCCAGATCAAGACTTCAACTTCCGTTCACTGCGCGGCACGGCTGTCTTGCGATGGGAGTACATGCCCGGCTCAACGCTCTTCCTGGTCTGGACACAGAGTCGTTCCGACTCGGAAGACATCGGGCGCCTCGACTTTGGCCCGTCAGTACGCGACCTCTTTGGCGCGAAGCCGGACAACATCTTCGCGATCAAGCTGACCTACTGGTTTAGTCGCTAGCTGAGCTCGCGGAATCGGCCGCAACCGGCTCGGGCACGTCCACTCCAAGAGACGTCAGTCGCGGTGCAACGATCTCCCGCAGCTCTGAGTCGAGATTCTCCTCTTCAAGGACGTGCAGGTAGTCGTCGATCGCTTTCTCGGTTTCTCCGACTGACTGATAGGCGCCACCACGGTCTATCCGATGTATAACCTGGCCGGGCTCTAGGTCGACCCGCGCATTCAGGTCACTGATTGATTCGTCGATGCGACCGAGTTTGAAGAGGGCGATTGACCGCCACGTGAGAGCGCGAACGATGTCTCCGGTCTCGAATTCTTCCCTGTCAATCACCCGACCGAAATCGTCAACAGATTCCTCCAGCCGGTCAAGCGTCGCGAGACTGACGCCGCGGAAGAAGTAGGCCCACGTAAGCGTGGAGTCGAGTTCAATGGCTCGCGTCAAATCCGGCAGCGAGGCGTCGTACTGATTACTCTGCCATCGAATCTGCCCTCGTTTAAGATGTGCTCCGGCATGCTCAGGGTTCAATCGGATCGCTTCATTGTAATGGAGCAGCGCCTGTTGAAAGTCGAGCGTTGCCAGAGCCTCGTTGCCGAGAGCGTACTCCACGTCCGACTCCTCGTTGGCGCTGGAGCACGATGTTAGATGCGCAACCGCAAACACTGCAACTGCGATTACCAGGGGCCGGGAGTTTCTGATCATTAAGGTCGTTGGCAGATAGATTGCGTGAGACTGCGCTCCGACCGTCTAAACGAAACAAACGGCAAAATGCGCAAAAGGGAAGGCGCTTATTTGACCATCGTCATCTTTCGTGATTGCCTGAAGTTGCCGTACTCAAGCGCGTAGAAATAGACACCGCTCGCTGCAACGGCACCTCCATCTACACGGCCATCCCAAACAAATGTGTGAGTGCCGGCGGGGAGACGGACGTCTTGGGCCAGCGTCCTGACGAGTCGCCCCGTTACATCGTAAATGAGTACGCTTACGGTCTTGTCGAGCGG
The DNA here is from genome assembly GCA_018679295.1 of Rhodothermia bacterium. Lineage (GTDB taxonomy): Bacteria > Bacteroidota > Rhodothermia > Rhodothermales > JABDKH01 > JAHHLP01. The sequence continues at coordinate 2,795 of JAHHLP010000344.1, read as the reverse complement.
CAGAGTGACATCAAAAGTCGTCGAGGGGTTGAACGGGTTGGGATAATTCTCCGACAGCTTGTAGTCGGAGGGGAGCACGAGCCGTGCCTCCGAATGAACACCAAACTGGTCATCGATTTCGAATATTCGAAATACGGGTCGATGCGGTGCTGCCGTTCGTTCCCGGGTTGTTCTTCTGAAGAACCCCGCCGAGGCATCGTAAGTCTCATCGATGATGTCGAGGGAGTCGTTAATACCGTAGAAGCCCACCGCAACTTCCGACACTCCGTCGCCGTCGGCGTCTCCCAAATACGCAATACTTGTAGGCGAGATCTCCTCGGCGCGGTCTGTTGGGAATTCACCGAACTCACCCGCGTTCTCGTAGAAGCTCTCCACCACGCCAGCTGAATCTCGAACGACGAAGTTGAACAGCGTATCGAACGGCGTAATCTCAAACTCGACCTCCGTGAGTGAATAATTGGCAGGGTTCTCAGGATCCCCGCCAACGCCGCCCTTCCATTCCGCTATTCTCAGGTACTTCGGCTTGCGGCCTGCGGTGTAGTCTTCTCCATCGTAGCCGCGGCCAGCGCCGATCAGTTCAATCGTTCCGTCGCCATTAATGTCACCGGCATCTATTCCATACGAAGTCAGTGGCCCCACGATATCCAACTTCAGCTGCTCGGCCGTTATCCGCAGCGGGTCTTCACCGATCTCGTAATTCATCACGGAGACATATTCGTAATCGCCTGCTTGGTAGCCTCGCTCGCGCGGGTAGAATATCTCGTCGTCGCCGTCTCCGTTGATGTCGACAACAACACCATTGAACCAAGAAAGGTCATCAACGCCAAGCGCGGAAGTCGCCTTCAAGAAAATATCCGGGTCCGTTGCAGACGGGACGAGGTACGAGTCCGGGCCCAGCACGTCGCCGTTGTGAAAGTTGAAATCGTTCCAGGAGTGAAACGATATCTCGTACGAACCGTCGCCGTCGAGGTCCGCCGCGTTAATGGCGTACGTGCTGCCGCCACCACGGTCGACCGGGTCGTAGTTGGCGTCTCCGCTGTTTCCTGAGCTCAGGCGCAGCTCAAATATCAGCGTCTCGAAACCGCTTCCGATGTCGCCGTTCACCGACAGGATGTACCACTCATCGAGAGGAAACGAGGAATCATTAGGCCACAACAGTTCTTGCTTGCCGTCGCCGTCGATGTCTATGGCGGAGAAGTTGTCCGCCTTGACGTAGTTGGGGGTCGGCGCACCGAACTGGTCCACGCCAAAGGCTGCAGCCGGCTGTGATCCATAGTCGTTGTCGGTGCCGGTGAATTCATAGATGAAGATCCCGGAGGTTGAACCGGAGGGGCTGGGGCCCACGAACTCGTCACCGCTAACAAAGACGATCTCCTGCATTCCGTCGCCGTCGAGGTCGGCTCCTGTGGAGTGGCGGGCGCTCACGATGAAGTCGCGCGGCGTCAGCTCGTCCTCGAAGAACGGCGTGGAGTAGACCAGCTCCCAGGTGTCCGGCCCCTGAACCTCGAAGACGTGTATTCGCTGACCCCCCGAGAAATCACTGACGAGGATGTCCGTCTTGCCGTCGTTGTCGAGGTCGAAAGGACCCGTGACAGAGAACGAACCGCCAAACTGCCCCCCGATCAGTTCTTCTGAGTAGGGGTCGGACGGGCTGGAGGCGGGCGGCACGTCCCAAACGAGGTCGGTCGTTTGTGCTGTGGATGAGAAAGTTGTTCCGAGGAGACTCGCTACGATGAGGATGGCGAAGCTGCGCATGTCGTTCGTGATAGTTGTGACCGGGCTACCGTGGCGGCAAGGTATTGGTGGTCTGTGCAGTTCGTCAACCGCTTCCGTCAGTTGGCGAAGGTTAGGCGTGGGATGGCGCCGGTCAGTACCGCCGGACCTGCGGTGAGCGATCCAGCTCAGGCTTTTGGCTTACCGGGAAAGAAGGCCGGGGTCTTGGAGATGTAGTCCGCGTAGGCGGGGCGGCGATCGGTAATGGTGCTTTCGAGGAGCGCTGCACCCGAGAACTTCATCAGCAGGAATGACATCAGGAGTGGAGCGGGCAGTGTCCACCACGCACCGGCAGAGACGGCTATCAAGTAGAGCCCCCACCACACGCAGAAATCGCCAAAGTAATTGGGATGCCGCGTGTATCGCCAAAGGCCGCTGTCGAGGACTTTGCCTTTGTTGTTTGGGTCGGATTTGAACCGTGCGAGTTGGTAGTCTCCGACGGACTCAAAGACAAAGCCGACTAGCCAGAGCGTCACTCCGAGATAGTCCAGCCACCCTATCGAGTTGCCAGCGAGCGTCTGACCGAACTGGACCGGCCACGATACGACCCACATCAAGACTCCTTGCAAAAGGAAGACCGTGAACAGGCTCACGATCCAGAATTGGTCGCCGTGCTTCTCCCGCATCTCCGCGTAACGGTAGTCTTCTCCGGCTCCCCAGTTTCGCCATAGGAGGTAGAGGCCGAGGCGGAGCCCCCATATCGTGGTTAGCACGACAATGAGCAGCGGCCGCGCCGCCGACGAGGGAGCGAAAAAAGCGTAGCTCGTCCACGCGACGATGGCAAAACCTACCGGCCAAAACGGGTCGACGATACTCGCGTCTTTCTTTAGAAGGCTGATGCCCCATAGCGCGCCCATGCAGGCGAGAATAACAGCCAGATTCGTGAGGCCCGTTTCCAGGATGTTGGCGGGGAACTGCATGATGGGCCTGTTCCGAACTAGATTACGTGGAAGACCGCCACGTAGTGACATGTCGATCCGCCGATGACGAACAAGTGCCACACGAAGTGCGCGTACGGGATC
>JAHHLP010000333.1 GCA_018679295.1 Rhodothermia bacterium | reverse complement strand
ATACAACATGTATGGCCGGCGTATAGTTTGATTTTATCCGAATAGCGGTTGCCTCGGGAGCGGTGTTGTTGTCGATCGGCTATTTTCCCAACTGGCAATATCACGATCTTCCTGACGGGGCGTCATGACACTTATTATTGCGCGAGAGCGAGCAGAGGGTGTATTGGAGTTGACGCTCAACCGGCCGGACAAGCGTAACGCATTGAATCAGCCGGTTGTCCGCGAGCTGACCTCGGCGCTGGAAGATTGCCGCTCGCGCGAAGATGTCAAGGCCATTGTCCTCTCCGCGTCAGGTACCGTCTTCTCGGCGGGGGCCGACCTCGAGTCCCTCCAGTCGATGCAAACTGCGTCACGGGAAGAGAATGAACGGGACTCGAGATTCCTCGCGGAACTGTTTCGCTCCGTCATCACGCATCCGAAGCCGATCGTTGCTCGGATTCAGGGGCACGCCATAGCGGGTGGATGCGGACTTGCGGCCTGCTGCGACATCGCCATCGCCGATGAGGCCGCGAAGTTCGGCTTCACGGAAGTCCAGATAGGATTTGTCCCGGCGTTGGTCACCTCGATTCTGGTAAACAGGCTTCGTGGATCTGACGTCCGCTATCTCATGCTCACCGGGGCGCTGATCGACGCTTCGGAGGCTGAGAGGATCGGCCTTGTTTACCGGTGTGTACCCTCGGCGGACCTGGACAAGACAGTCGATGAGGTTGCTGACCGCCTACGTCAAGCGAGTTCGCAGGCAGTCGCCCTGACCAAGCAGCTTCTCTTTGACGTCGCAGGGCTATCGACGGATAAGTCCCTGTCGCTCGGGGCCGATGTCAATGTTGAGGCAAGACAGTCGGCGGAGTGTAGGGAGGGGATTGCCGCGTTTCTAGAGAAGCGTGAACCGTCTTGGAGGCGGGAGCGTGACTAGCACGTTGCAAGCGACATATGAACTGCCGTTTTATCAAGATCCGTGGCGAGGTGAGCAAGCCCAGGCAGCCCAAGCGATCTGGGACTGGCATCTGGCCCTGTACGAAGAGGTCGTTGGAGCCTCAAACCTCGAGGAAGAGGACTTTGCGTTGGACGCGGAACGAGTCCGCGTCGAGATGACGTCGGGAATCGTTGACAAAGATGCTATGAGTAGGGTCCGGGCGGCAGCGGAAAGCTGGGATCTGCCTCCTGAGTTGTTTGCTATGCAGATAGAGGCTGCACATGTTTTCAGTGGTCCCGCGGCATTTTCGGATCAGGCCGCACTATTCTCGTTTGCAAATCGCTGGTCGGTCCCGGTTGGCAGGCTTTTGATTCGGCTGGCGGGATCGGACAGGGACTGGCAAGTCCCATGGGTGGATGCGTTGAGTAGGGGTTATTTTCTTCTTGCCCGGCTTCTCGAACTTGCCAAGGACGTAAGTGCGGGACGATCCTTCTTTCCGGAGGACGAAATGCGGTTCTTTGAAGTACAACTGGATCAACTGCGTGATGGACCACCAAGTGAGAACGTCCGCAAGCTTCTATGGAAGCAGACGGTGCGTATCCGCGACCAGTTTGCACAGGCTCTTCCGCTTGCTCGCGAGCTTCCCCGAGGGCAGGCAGCCAGCTTCCGGCGCTGGTGGCTGGCAGGACTCGAGATGCTCAATGCGATCGAACGACAAAAGTACGATCTATGGTCAGGCCCTGTCCTGTTGTCGCGGTATCATCGTGCTCAGGTCCGATACCAAGCACGGTTCGGTCGGCTCACCTTCAAATCCAAATAGTTGCAGCACATAATATCACGGCGCACATCTAATCTGGAATATTAGCATGACAACCTATAGAGAGGCGGGAGTGGACATTGACGCCGGCGAAGAGCTTATCAGGCGAATCAAGCCTATCGTGGGCGAAACGTTTACTCCCGCAGTTCTGACGGATATTGGCGCTTTCGGGGCGTTCTATGAACTCGATCTCGAGTCGTACCGAAGGCCGGTATTGGTGTCGTCGGTCGACGGTGTCGGGACAAAACTCAAGATCGCGCATGCGGTGGGAAGGCATGACTCCGTGGGCCAGGACCTCGTGAACCATTGCGTCAACGACATCGCCGTGTGCGGAGCTGATCCGCTTTACTTTCTCGATTATTTCGCGACCGGGAAGCTGATACCGGACATTGGTGAGCAGGTCGTCCGTGGATTCGCCAGCGCGTGTCGCGAGAACGGATGCGCGCTTGTCGGCGGCGAGACGGCGGAAATGCCGGGCCTGTACGAAGGGACCGAATACGATCTCGCGGGAACCGTGGTTGGCATTGTTGAAAAGGATGAAATCCTTGATGGATTGGCTACAAAAGAAGGAGATCTGCTCATCGGACTGCCGTCGACGGGTTTGCACACAAACGGGTACTCCCTTGCTCGCAGAGTCCTGCGCGACATGCCTTTTGATTCTACGCCCGAGCGTCTTGGCGGCTCTACCATTGCCGATGCTCTTCTGATGATTCACCGATCATACCTTGCGCCCATTCGGGCTGTCAGGAGATTGCAAGGCGTGCGTGGAATCGCACATATCACAGGCGGCGGGATGGAAGGAAATATCACGCGCGTTGTACGTCGGCCGCTGATTCCGAGGATCGCGTATGACAGCTGGCCACGCCATCCGATATTTGACCTTGTCCAGGACGTGGGCCGCGTGCCAGAAGATGACATGAGACGCACCTTCAATTTGGGCATCGGGCTGGTGATAGTAGTTGATGAAGAGGGCGCCGACACGGTGATGCGCGCTTTGCAGGATGCCGGGGAGTCACCTCGTGTTGTTGGCGACGTGGCCACGGAATGAAACCGTGAGCGTTTTTCGTAGTGTTATGAACGCGTCCGGTCCCATCTAGCAGTCCTACATGATTTCCATCACCGTCATCGTAATACTGAGCTACCTTGTCGGCTCAATTCCGGGAAGTCTCTGGGTAGGAAAGCTGATGCACGGTGTTGACGTGCGCGAGCATGGTAGTGGCAACGCCGGTGCCACGAACGTCTTTCGGGTGCTCGGTTGGAAGGCCGGCGTTCTGGCCACTCTGGTCGACGTCGGCAAGGGATTTCTTGCGGCGGGTGTCATTGCCGAACTGGTCCGCATTGATGGCCTTCCGCAAAACCTCCCGTTCTGGCGTATTGAGACAGTCACCCAACTCGTAGCCGGAGTTGCCGCAATCGGCGGACACATGTTTCCCGTCTTTGCCGGTTTCAAAGGTGGAAAGGGAATGAACACGTCCATGGGTATCCTGCTGGCAATCACTCCGGTGTCCATCAGCGTGTCTGTCGCCGTATTTATCTTCGTGTTGCTTGCCCGCAAGGCGGTCTCATTAGCCTCGATGACGGCGGCGATCGCCTTCCCGGTTAGTGTCGGAGTTCGTAAGTACTACCTCGGCATCGACCAGCTGGATGCCAGTCTGTTCATCATCAGCATCCTGATTGCCGTCGGACTGATCTGGGCGCACCGGTCGAACATAAAGCGCCTGATTAACGGTACCGAGAACAGGGTAGGTACCTTTCGGCCGGCTCGCGGCATGATTGGCCGCGGAGAGCTTAGTAAAAGCCAGTGACCTGAGTATGCCGGACAACACAAAGAAGGTGACCATCATCGGAGCCGGCAGCTGGGGGACGGCCTTGGCCATCAGCCTCGCTTCCGAGGGTCATGACGTAACCCTATGGGCGCGCAGAGCCGAGGCGGCGCAGACGATCTCCAGTACGAGACACAACCCGTCTTATCTACCGGATGCCATTATTCCGGATTCGGTTCACGTAACGGCGGACCTTGATGAAGCCGTGAGCGAAGCCGATTTCTGGGTCTTTGCGACACCCTCACACGCTCTGCGTAAGGCGGCCGAAAGGGTCAAACATCACATTCATCCCGGCCTGATTGTCGTTTCAGTCAGCAAGGGTATCGAGAATGAGACGCTGTTTACGTCGACCAAAGTTCTAGCGGACGTTCTGAAGGATCTTCCGCGTTCACAGATCGGCGTACTGTACGGCCCGAGTCATGCTGAAGAAGTGGCCGCGGGCGTGCCGACGACGGTCGTCGCAGCTGCGAGTTCGCCACGGGTGGCTCAGGCGATACAAGATCTCTTCATGACGAACCGATTGCGGGTCTACGCCAATAACGACGTCATTGGTGTGGAGATCGCAGGCTCGGTCAAGAACGTTATGGCGATTGCCGCTGGTATGGCCGAAGGCGTAGGCTATGGGGACAACGCGAAGGCGGCGCTGATAACCCGGGGTATCGCCGAGATCCGCCGTCTAGGCGTCGCCGTAGGCGCAAACCCAACAACGTTTTCCGGCCTTGCGGGGATCGGTGATCTCGTGGTTACATGTATGAGTAAGCACAGTCGAAACCGTTTTCTCGGCGAGCAGATTGGTCGCGGAAAGACACTTGACGAGGTCCTTCAAGAGATGCAGATGGTTGCAGAAGGTGTCCGCACCACCCGGTCCGTTCACGAACTCGCCCGGCAATACGGTATTGAGATGCCGATTACCGAGGCTGTCTACCGGATTCTATTCGAAGGCAAGAAGCCGTCCGATGCCGTGGACGATCTGATGACGCGGTCGGCCAAGAACGAGGATTGGCTTCCCCATTTCGTGGAAGACTGAGTTTGGCTGCGATTGAAATTGCGCTACAGTGAGGATGACCCACCAGGAGCTTCAAAGACTGGTCTCGATAGGTGAGGGGCAGCATCTGGAATTCAAACGTCGGGTTCCGGAGGCGGGACGACTCGCCAAAGAGGTGATCGCGTTCGCCAACGGCGCCGGCGGGCACCTGCTTCTTGGCATTGATGACAGCGGGACAATCCTTGGTGTGCGGGATGCCGACGAGGAGATCTATTCTCTAAAAGTCGCTTTGGATAACTACTGCGAGCCCAAGGTCGAGATCGAACTCGAACGAATTCAGATCTCGCGCAGGCGCGACGTCATATCGGTATGGGTAAAGTCGAGCAGCAATAAGCCGCATTATCTGGTGGAGCCTGGAGGCACAGAGCGGACGGCATATCTTCGCGTCCAGGACAAGAGCGTGGTGGCCAGCCGGGAGGCGGTCAGGCTCATGAAGGATCGAGGTCGAGAGCAAGATGTGATGTTCGAGTTTGGCGATAAGGAGCACACGTTAATGCGCTACCTGGAGGCGTACGGACGTATCACCGTTGACCAGTTTGCGAAGATCGCCAACATCTCCCTCCGCTCGGCGTCTCGCACGCTCGTACTCCTTGCGCGAGCGGACATCCTGATTCTGCACCCGACGGAAAACAAGGACTACTTCACGGTTGCCGAGCGGATCTAGGGCGGCGCTCTGAGCGGCGTTGGCGCGTAACATTGCGCTGCGATTTTCTTATCTTGGTAGCCCCACAGTGAAATCCGTTATTGCCCACCATACATGCCTGTCGTCGATGTAATACCGCTGTACGAAACGGCGCGTGATCGATACCTCACCTACGCATTATCCGTTATTACCAGCCGTGCTCTTCCGGACATTCGTGACGGACTGAAGCCGGTGCAGCGACGGATTCTTTACGCGATGTACGCCAATTTGCGCCTGTATCCAGAGGCGCGGCACCGCAAGAGCGCCGCGGTCGTTGGCGAGGTCATGGGCAAGTACCATCCGCATGGCGACACCGCCATCTACGACGCGATGGTACGTATGGCCCAGGACTTTTCTCTTCGTGCTCCCCTGGTTGATGGGCAGGGAAATTTCGGATCCCTCGACGGAGACAGCCCGGCGGCCATGCGCTATACCGAGGTCAAGCTCCGGCCACTCGCTATCACTCTTCTCGAGGAGATCAGGCGGCAGACCGTCGACTTTCGTCCGAGCTTCGACGGTTCATTGAGTGAGCCCGTCGTTCTACCCGCGCAGTTTCCGAATCTGCTGGTCAATGGTGCCACGGGCATAGCGGTCGGCATGGCAACAAACATCCCACCTCATAACTTGAAGGAGGTGATCAGTGCCGCGATCCATCTCATCGGATCGCCCGAAGCGCGCACGTCGACCTTGGTCAGCAAGTACGTGCCCGCACCCGATTTCCCAACCGGTGGGCGCATCCTAAACGATGCGGAATCGCTTCTGCAGATCTACGAGAGGGGTGAAGGTCCCGTCGAGATACGCGGTGAATACGAGATGGAGGGGAAGACGCGGATCATCATTACCTCGATTCCTTACGGCGTAACCAAGAGCAGCCTAATCGAGTCGATTGCCGAGCACATCATTCGCGGGCGTGTACCACAACTCGTCGACATCCGGGACGAATCGACGGAGACCGTTAGGATAGTACTCGAGTTAAAGCGCGGCGCCGATTCGGAGGCGGCCATGGCGTACCTGTTCAAACACACGCCATTGCAGATCCGCTTCCATGTCAACATGACGTGCTTGCTCCCGAACGCGGGTACAGATGTCTGTACACCTTCGAAGGTCAACCTGAAGACCATCTTAAAGCAGTTTCTCGCGTTCCGTCTCGAGGTTGTGACACGGCGCTTACAGCACGAGTTGGAGCAACTGGAGAAGCGCATCCACATTCTACGGGGTTTCGAGAAGGTCTTCGACGCGCTGGACGAGGCGATACGCATCATACGTTCGTCTGAAGACAAGGCCGATGCCGCCCAGCGGCTCATGCATCGATTCAAGCTCGACGATGTGCAAGCAGACGCCATTCTCGAGATCAAGCTTTACAAGCTGTCCCGCATGGAGATCGATGCGATTCGAGAGGAACTGGAAGAGAAAGAGGCTCGAGCGGCCGAGATCCGCAAGCTGCTCGACGACGAAGATGCTCGTTGGAAACTGGTGAGAAACGAGCTGAAGAAGGTTCGCGCCACCTTCGCCGACGAGCGACGCTCAGTCGTTGGCGGCCCTGATCGCAAACTGGAATACTCCGAGGAAGACTACATCGTTGATGAGGATGTCGCGGTAATCGTCACGCGAGATGGTTGGGTCAAACGGCAAAGATCCTACACGGATCTCTCAAGCATTCGGGTTCGGGAAGGTGATGAGATCGGATGGGTGCTTCCAGGTTCCACGCGGTCATCGATCTGTTTTCTGTCGAGCTACGGTAAGGCGTACACCTTGCGGATCGACGAATTGCCATCAACGACAGGCCACGGCGATCCCGTCCAGAAACTATTCGACTTCAGTGACCGCGAACGGGTGGTGGGTGTCGTGTCAATGGACGAACGTGTATTGCCAGCCATTGTGGCGGAGCAATCGGAGTCGACGGACCTTTTTGGCGACGAGACAAACACGGATCCGGAGGGCCCCCACATTGTGGCTGTGTCTTCGGCCGGTTTGGGAGTTCGGATACCAGCGGCCGGCTTTGAGGAACCCTCGACCAAGAACGGCAGAATGTTCATGCGTCTGGCAAAAGGTCATGTGGTCGTGGCGGCCTACATATCGGCGGGCGACGAGAACGTATGCCTCGCATCGCGTGGTGGAAACGTGCTCATCTTCCCAGTTGACCAGATTTCGGTTGTCAAGACGGCGGCTAAGGGTGTGATTGCAATGCGTCTGTCTAAAGGTGATGAGCTTATTGGGTTCGCTCTTTCGTCCGCAGCTCGCCAAGGTCTGGAAGTCGAGACCTCGCGGGGCCGTCGCGAAGTCGTCCGAACGACGAAGTTCAGTGTGGCGAATCGTGGAAACAAAGGGCGGGCGATCATCAAGCGCGGCGGTATCGAACGCGTCATCGTGGAGCCGGTTGAGGTTCGACTCAACGGAAAGAGTAGGGGATAGGCGAGAAATAATGGCAGAGGTCTTGACGAGCACATATACGGGTAAAGACATCCAGGTCCTGGAGGGGCTTGAGCCCGTTCGCAAGCGACCCGGCATGTACATCGGAGGTACCGGTAAACCGGGTCTGCATCACCTGCTATGGGAACTCGTCGACAACGCGGTTGACGAGGCTTCGAACGGATTTGCCTCCCAGATTGAGGTGACGTTGCATAGCGACGGCCAGAGCGTCACCATTAGTGATAACGGGCGAGGGATCCCTGTCGATATCCACCCAAAGAAGAAGATCCCGACGCTGGAACTGATCCTTACAACCCTTCACTCCGGCGGCAAGTTTGACAGCTCCAACTACATCACTTCAGGTGGGCTGCACGGCGTGGGGTCCTCGGTTGTGAATGCGCTCTCCGAGGTTCTCGTGGCTACTGTCAAGCGAGATGGCAACAAGTATGAGCAGAAATACTCGCGCGGCGTTCCCAAGAGCAAGCTGAAAAAAATTGGCGGTAAGACGCGAGGCTCCGGTACGAGCATCTTCTTTCGGCCCGACAGAGACATCTTCGACACCGTCGAGTTTGACGCAGAGCTGATTCGTGAGCGACTTGAGGTCAAGACGTATCTAAACAGTGACCTCAAGATCGTCTTTGCCAACGAGCAATCGGGGGAACGATATGAGTTCAAACACGAAGGCGGCATCGCTGAGTTTCTCGAGAAGGTTGTCAGTGATAAGGAATTGCGGGTAGTCCAGCAAGACCCTTTCATCGTACGTCAGGAACGGCTGCAGTCGGGCGCACGAGTGGAGATTGCACTGCAGTGGACGGAGTCGCCGCGCGAAACTACTATTTCGTACGTCAACGGGATTCCCACGGTTGACGGAGGAACTCACGAGCAGGGCCTGAAGGACGCCGTTCGAAGCGCCATTCGCGCATACATGGACACGCATGACCTGCTTCCAAAGGGAGTTGACATCACGGCAGACGATATTCGGGAAGGGCTGGTATCCATCATCAATTTGTTCATGGTGGATCCGCAGTTTCAGGGACAAACGAAAGAGAAGCTGAACAACCCGGAGGCTCGTTCCTTGATCGTTGGAGCACTGCGTCTTGAGCTCGAGCAGTATCTAAATGCCCATCCGTCGACAGGAGAGGCGATCGCGGCGCGTGTCATTCAGTCGGCACGAGCACGCATTGCGAGCAGAGCAGCAGCCCGAACTGTTCGCCGAAAGACGAGCATCAGCCACCGGCTCAATCTTCCCGGCAAGCTCGCGGATTGTGCATCAACGGATCCCTCCGAAAGCGAGCTCTTCATCGTTGAAGGTGATTCCGCCGGCGGCTCCGCCAAACAGGGACGCGATCGTCACCATCAGGCAATCCTTCCGCTTCGCGGGAAGGTACTCAACGCGGAGCAGGCGACCTTGGCGAAAGTGCAGGCCAACAAGGAACTGTCCAACATCGTGCAGGCGCTGGGCTGCGGGATCGGCGACCAACTCAATGTGAATCACCTGCGCTATCACAAGGTGATCCTGCTCATGGACGCGGACTCCGACGGTCACCACATCGCCACCCTACTTCTGACTTTCTTCTACCGGTACATGCGGCCGCTGATTGACGAGGGCTACGTCTATATAGCCCAGCCACCGTTGTATCGTCTTGACGCCGGGAAGGAAACGTATTGGGCGCTTGACGAGTCGGACCGCGAGAAGATCACGACCGACCTGCGGAAGAAGCGCAAGGACATCAAGATCGATATCCAGCGTTTCAAGGGGCTCGGTGAGATGATGCCCGCCACCCTACGGGAGACAACGCTCGATCCGGAGAAGCGCCGGTTGCTACAGGTTTCGATTCCGGAGGGAGAGCGTCTTACTACAGAGAACACCATCAGCGATCTGATGGGCAAGGACTCGTCGCCGCGATTTGCATTCATCATGGAAAATGCGGCTGAGGTGGAGGAGTTGGATTTGTAGGCGACACGCCGGCGCTATCGGCAGAGTCGCATCGTTCCCGCGAAAGACCGAATAGCTTCGTTCAGTGATCCCAAAGATCTCGGATGACTGCGTTTACTTGTGTGTGTAACTCCGAAATCAATCCAAACCGACGTGCGCAGCAGGTTTATCGGAGCTTCAGCAGTCGTCGTATTGTGGCCTATTTGGTTCATCTCACTAGAATCAGTGAGCCTCGCGACCAGTGGGTTGTTGGCACTTCCGCTAGTCGCTCTCGCCCTCGCGACTGTCGTTCTGCGCGTGAACGGCCTAATCGATGCGGTTGCGTTCTTCGTTGCTTGGCTTTGGGTCACGGCTGAGCAATCCAACTACGGCGATATATCGTGGTTTGGCGTGAGCTGTTACGTCTTGATGTCGCTTTGCTGTGGCGTTCTCGGTGCACTAGTGTATCGCGTGATAAACTGGCCGCTAATCGCGACAGGAATCGCCTCCATATTTTGGTCGGCTCTAATGGTGATTCCAGTCTTTCACCTTGCTTACGCTGGATCGTTTCGAACTCGGGTCGACCGTGACGTGATCAACGCGGTACTGCAGTCGGATATCGCGGAAGGAGCAAGCTTCTTGTGGACATTCGTGCCTGGTCATGTACTTGGACTGGTCACTATGACATTCGTTGTTGTGTCGTGCGCGCTGCATCTACAGGATCGGTCTCCGAAAGTCAGCCTATCGAGTGGCAGCTCTATAGGTTTCGTCGCTGTCTCGGGTCTACTGATTGCCCAGATGGGTGAAGTGTATCCTAGAGTCGCGCGGGAGACGATAGCGGTGATCAGCGAATATAGAAACGAACTGAAGGACTACAGGCAGCTGCTCCACGAGCGAAACCTCGCGCTCAAACCGGTTGAAGCGGTCAAAGACGGCTTTGGGGAAACATACATCCTGGTAATCGGAGAGTCCTTGGCGGCAAATCACATGAGCCTCTACGGCTACCCACGCTCCACCACGCCCAATTTAAGACGTTTAGAGGCTGCGGGATCACTTATTG
>JAHHLP010000526.1 GCA_018679295.1 Rhodothermia bacterium | reverse complement strand
TCTATAAACCGCTCCGGCTCGATGCCATACTTCTCACGGAAAGACACGGCCGTGATCGGATCAAACGATTCGCCCCGGTAGGCGGGCTTGAACATCGATATTTTGTCGGACAGCAGCTGCTGGAAGTCTTTGTCGGAGGAGACGATGACGACGCGTGCGCCGTCATCCTCTGCCTGCCGGCTCAGCGTCCCGATGACGTCGTCTGCTTCAACACCTTCCACCTCCACCACCGGAATGTCCATCCCTTTCACTACCTCCTTTATCAGCGGCAAGTTTGCCACCAGCTCGTCAGGAGGAGGATCGCGATGGGCCTTATACTCGTCATACAGTTCGTCACGAAAAGTCCCACCCTCACCCAGCACGTCGAAGACGACGGCCATGTGGTCTATTCCATGATCCTCTATGAGCTTCAGGAGCGTATTCGTGAAGCCATAGGTCGCCGACGTGTTCTGACCCTTGGAGTTGATAAGCGGGCGACTGATAAACACGAAGTGCGCCCGGTACGCGAGGGCCATCGCGTCGAGGAGATACAGCGTCTTGCCTGTGTCGGTTGAGTCCGGCATGTATCCGGCATTATTGATATTGCGCCGCCTGCTTGCAGCGTGAATGTGATGCGCGTCCTGACGCAGCGTTCAGGACCTAAGATAAGCTACTCCCCGGCCTCCCGGGAGGTCTGCGGCGAGCGTGAAATCGTCGGGAAACAATGCCCGGCGATGCGTCTACACTGGTTGTCACCCATTAAGTCGAGTTGCCGACCCCGATCGACCTGCCAACACCCCGCGCGAACCGGTAAACCTGCACAACTCTTCGGCCATATGCCCGCAAGGAAACTCATTCTATTCGACATCGACGGTACACTTCTAACCACAAACGGGCGTGGGCGGGAAGCCTTTCGGGCTGCAATAGAAGATACCTTTGACCGTCCTTTTGACGATTCCCAGGTCTCGTTTGCGGGAAAAACGGACCAGCAGATACTGGGCGAAATCCTCCAGACGATGGGAATCAATGGAGCACCGGGGGGTCGAACTTGGACGAGGGCACTCGATCTATACCGGTCCCTGATGCTCGCGAGACTCACGTCCGAGGAGGTTGTCGTGCTTCCAGGGGTGCGTGAGCTGCTCAGGCGATTGAGTGAGATACGACATGTCCAGTTAGGACTGTTGACGGGCAACCTGGAGGATATGGCCTATCATAAGCTGCGTCTTGCTTCCCTTGACGCGCATTTCCCTTTTGGAGCCTTCGGCAGCGACCACGCGGATCGCTATCAGCTGCCCGCGATTGCCGTTGCAAGGGCGGCCAATCATGTGGGTTACGGTTACGAGGGCGAGGAGGTCGTGATCGTCGGCGACACGGAACATGACATCGGTTGTGCGAAGGCTTCTTCCGCCTTGGCCGTTGCGGTTTGCACCGGACGCACTTCACGCCCGGAACTGGAACACTTCCGTCCACACGTGCTCCTTGACGACCTGTCTGAGACGGATCGATTCCTGCGGGTCATCGTGAACAGACCGTGAGCCACGGGCGGCGCCGGCCCTGACTTCAGCCAGCGCCTCACGAATCCGGATGCACGGTTCTCATCTTGGCTCGGGCACATCTAAAGACGCCTGTGGCGCATCGGACTTAGGCGAATCGCCGCAGCACCCGATCAACGCTTTCTGCATATGAACCCCCGAAGATGTTCAGGTGGTTCAGGAGGTGGTATAGATTGTAGATCCCGGCCCGATCCCCAAAACCCCCTTCGATAGGCCAAGCCTCACGATACGCTCCATAGAAAGCGGAATCGAAGCCCCCAAAAAGCTGCGACATGGCGAGGTCCACCTCTCGGTGACCGTAATAGACGGCGGGATCGAAAACCGCCGGGCCGGTTGCCGTTGCCATCACGTTGCCACCCCACAAGTCGCCGTGGACGAGGGATGCGCCCGGGTCTTCAGGCAGGAGGTCGTCCAGCCTCGAGAGCAACCGTTCGTAAGGTGTCTGCCAACCGGGTTTCCATCTCCCTTGGTCCTTTGCCCTGGCTACCTGCGGTTGGAGGCGCCTTGACGCGAAGAAGTCTGGCCATGCGTCCGACCAATCATTGCACTGCGGAAGAAGGCCGATGAAATTGCTGGAGCCAAATCCGTAGCGATCCGAAAGACTCCGATGAAGCCGGGCGAGTCCCTCACCCAGCGCTGACCAATGGGTTGTACCTGCCGACGAGGACTCAAGCCATTCGATTGCGATGTAACCTCCCCCGTCAACGTCAAAATCGTGGGTAACGACCCTGGGAATATGTAGTCCGGAGTCAGCAGCCAACAACGCATCTAGGCCCTCCTTCTCAGCGCGCAAGGCATCGACCGACTCGGCCTGCCGCTTGACAAAAAGCGCTGGGCCCGAGTTGAAACTCACTTTGTACGCTGCCAAAGCATCACCGCCCGACACCGCGACCACCCGGGCAAGTTGCCGCCCTACTTCTCGCTCAAGCGAGGCCCGGATCGCTGTTGGAAGCATCAGGTCAGGCTGCTTCCAGCTTGTACTTCTCAATGAGCCGGTTCAGAATAGCAGCCGCCGTGCGGTCTACGATATCAAAAACTTCTTCGAAACCGTTCGGCCCGCCGTAGTACGGATCCGGGACCTGATAGTCATCGGGGGATGGATCAAACTCCCTGAACAATCTCACCTTATGGCCGTAGCGATCGCCCGTATCCAGGTAAAGCGTATCGTGCAGGTTAGACTTGTCCATCGTAAAGATGTGCGTGTAGTAGTCGAGATCCGTTTCTGTAAGCTGGCGCGCTGCCTGGCCATCGAGGCTGACCCCACGACTCTTCGCTACCTCGCGCATACGGGGGTCAGGCGCTTCACCAACATGCCAGCTGCCCGTTCCAGCGGAATCGATTTCAATCATGGAGTCCAGTCGCCGCGAAACAACCTTGCTTCTGAACACTCCCTCGGCAAGAGGGCTGCGGCAGATGTTTCCGAGGCACACAAAAAGCAGGCGAATGGGTTTCTGCTCCGACATCTATAGTTTTGCAGATTGTTAATTGGCCGATTGAGCGCTGTCAGCTAGAATGAATAGGCGATGCTGAGGTTCGCATCGCGTCAGTGACGACCGGATGAATTATCGCCCGTATTTGCAATCGGTTAACCCATGAGCGAGCACGACTCAAATCAACCGCTGACCGTTTCCGAGCTTGTCGGGAAGATTCGCGCAGTTCTGCAAGAAGGTATGGGCCTCGTTCGAGTGGCGGGCGAGGTGTCAAACATGAGCCGCCCGACTTCCGGACACTGCTATTTCACACTCAAGGACGAGTCTTCCCAAATTCGATGCGTGCTTTTTCGATCTGATTTCCAGCGACTTCGGTTCGCGCCGCAAGACGGAATGCAGGTCGTGGTCACGGGCCACACAGACGTATATCATGCACGGGGCTCGCTTCAGATCCGGGCCCGATCGATGGTGGCTGCCGGCGAAGGAGCGCTCCAGAAGGCTTTTGAACAGCTCAAGAGGAAACTGCAGAAGGAAGGACTCTTCGATGTCGAGAGGAAGCAACTCATTCCGCGATTTCCGACAAGAATCGCACTGGTCACTTCAGGAACGGGTGCCGCAATTCGCGACCTGCTACACATCCTGGAACGGCGTTTTCCCCTCGCTGAGGTGTTGCTGTGTCCGGTACAGGTTCAGGGGATGAGTGCGGCCAACGAGATCGCCTCGACTGTTCGCGAGTTGAACCGTCTCAATCACCGTCCCGGAATCGGCGCCATCGACGTCATGATCGTGGGAAGAGGTGGCGGTTCGGTGGAAGATCTTTGGGCGTTCAACGAAGAGATAGTTGCCCGGGCCATCTTCGAATCTGCGATTCCCGTAGTAAGCGCGGTGGGACACGAAACTGATGTTACGATCGCCGATTTCGTAGCCGACGTGCGGGCGCCGACCCCGTCAGCCGCGGCTGAGCTGGTCGTACCCGACCGGCGGGAACTGGAACGCCAGATACACCTATTGGCGCGTAAGGCTCGTGGTGCGGTAGCGGGTCTGATCGCGCGTCGGAGACAGCGGGTAAACTACCTGGTCAGGTCTCATGGAATGATGCGGCCTCAGGAAAGAATCGAACAACTGTACCTGCAGATTGACGATCTTAATGGACGAATGTCACTTGCTGCCACGAATGCTTTGCGGCGGCGCATGGACAAGGTACTCGCAATCATCAAACAACTCGAGGCGCTCAGCCCGGAGCGAACGCTGGAGCGAGGCTATGTTCGCGTAGAGCGGGCGGGTAAACCGGTGACTCGTGCTTCAGACCTCAAGCAAGATGACACCATCGACGTCAGGTTCCACGATGGAGATCAAAAGGCGCGCATTCTTTAGGTCCACGGCGCAACAAACAACTTTGGATAACGTTGACCGCTTCGACACCGGTGTCTGCTTTGACAAATTCAGCATATAGCTGGAAACGCTTGCAAATACACCGTTTTGATTAATATTCTCCGTCATTACGCTTCTACTGATCCCACTTCAGACTGTCTATGACGCTTTCCCGAAAACCGGAGGCGTTGATTGAACCATCAGAGGTAACCCTCGAGCTCGTTCCGAAGTCTCGGGTTGAGGTCATCGACGTAAACAAAGAGTTGACGGAGGAGTCTCCTGGATTCTGTGAGTTCCCAAAAGCCGTCTACACTTCTCATCATACGACGGCCGGATACCTCGAACAGAGCATCTGCTCCCGGCTGAACGATTCCGCCGAAAGCGTCGAGTCGTTTGTCGGTGCCTTTCAGAAGCTGTTTCCTCCGGAGGCGGACTATCGCCACGACGCGATGGAACTTCGCAGCGAGTTGAGTCTCGAGCAGCGCCTCGTCGAGCCGAAAAACGCGGACTCACACCTGACCTATATCGGTGCCGGGCTTCAGAACTGCGTGACCTATGAGAACGATCCGTCGCGCCCGGTCTACTTTGTCGAACTCGACGGCATTAACGGCAAGCTCAAGAGAAGGCGACGCACGACTGTAATTGGGTTCAACAGCGAGTCGTTGGTTGAGCAGTCGGACATTGTCATTCCAATGGCGGATCATCCGATGGATTCCGTAAACCTCAGGGATCCCCGCTACGGCGTCTTCGAGCAACTGACGATGCTTCTGACGAAGCACGGTATCCGTAAGGGGCGCATCGATCTCGCGTTGGCGCACTCGGAAAAACATGCGGGTCTTACGGTCAACGAGTACGAGACCCTCCTGATGCGGCACGACCTCATTGAGGTATTGCGTAATCCGATGCGATTCATGGCGGAAAAGGGGTACCACATGCTCCGTGATCCACGCGCCATCCCCTCCAAAGCCAAGGACTACGCGAAATACGACCTCGTGCAGCTTGTTAATGAGGTGATTGACAAGTTCGGCCTGAGCGAATCCGTGATTGAGCGAATCCTCGACAAGTTTCTAGCCGTGCCGGCCTCGAGGTTCCTGCGGATGAAGCGATCGACAAGTCTACTGGTAAGTGATGGTGACCGTGGCGATGTGGGCTCGATCGTACAAGGAAAGTACCAGAGTCCAATCCTCGTCCAATGGCGAAAGCCGGAGACGCGCGACCGGATCCTCACCGTCAGCGTGCGGCGTTTTGAATAGCGGAAGCATCCGCTCCCTCAGCCCCAGGCCATGTCGCGTTCGCCTGAGAGCCCATCGGGCACCGAGCTCATCGAACTGCTGGAGTCCCGTGACGCGCGTCCCAACGCGTGGCGTTCCGAAGCGTACCTAGATTAACGAGTGCGACTGGCCGCCGTCTGCATTGATGCACGCACCGGTTATCAAGCTAGAGCGCTCAGACACCAGAAATGCCACGAGGTCCGCAATCTCCTCAGCGCGGCCAAACCGGCCCATAGGGATATTCTGATTAACAAATTCGCGCATCCCTTCCGGGTCCTCGCGCACCCGACGATCCCAACTCCCACCCGGAAACCGAATCGAACCAGGTGCGACCGTGTTGACACGGATGTCTTCACCCGCCAACTCGATCGCCATGATCTTGGCCGCGCTTATGATAGCTGACTTGGTCGTATTGTAGATCGACAGACCGACTCCTCCCGCCTCTCTTCCGAAAATGGACGAGATGAAAACAATCGCACCTCCACCCACCTTGCGCATCTCCGGAATGAGCGCACGTGCACAGCGCAGGTGTGACATAACGTTCAGTTCGAGGATGTCCAACCAGTCATCATCAGTCGTCTGTTCAAATGGCTTTCGGCGATTTCCCCCGGCGTTGCCAACGAGGATGTCCACGCGCCCAAACCGGTCAATAGCTGCAGACCGGAGCCGCTCGGCGGCACCTTTGTCCGTTATGTCTTCGACGACAGCGTGGGCCTCAATCCCCGCGCTTACCAGCTCGTCCTCGGCCTCGCGCAGTGTCTCTTCGCCACGCGCACATATCAGTACCTTACAGCCTTCTCGGCCGAGGGCTTCGCTGATCGCTTTTCCGAGCCCGCGACTTGCACCGGAAACAAC
>JAHHLP010000098.1 GCA_018679295.1 Rhodothermia bacterium | reverse complement strand
GGTTACTACCGCGACGTTCGCAACTGGGTGTCGACTTCACCGCTCATTCTGACCGCGCAGCCGGGCGTGGCGTACTCGGTGTACACCAATCGCGACTATGCTAACACGCGCGGCGTGACGCTGAGCTTCAACCGTCGCTTCCTGAGCAACTGGGGATTCGATGCGAGCTACACCTTCCAGGTCGTGGAGGGGTCGAACTCGAATCCGGCCGACTTTTTCTTCGCGCTGCAGGGCAACAGCCAGCCGAAGCTGGCGCTGCTGCCGCTCAACTGGGACCAACGGCACAAGGTGGCCGGTGCGTTCTACGTGGGGGGCTCGGACTGGGGGGCGTCCACACGTTTCAGGGCAGAGTCAGGATTTCCGTACACACCGTCGTTTCCGGAGGCGGCCATCGTAGGCAACGACGTCCAGCCGGAGTTCGCCGAGAACTCGCGGCGTATTCCGGGCACGTGGGAAATCGACCTCAGCGCGCACAAAGACTTCGATCTTGGGCCCATTCAGCCGCGCGTCTTCGTCGAGGTGTTCAACCTCTTCGACCGCCGCAACGTCCAGAGCGTTTTCTCCGACACCGGTGAGCCGGACGTGACGCTGACACAATTTCAAACCGGTTCGTTTGACCCGGGCTACTTCGTTAGACCGGATTTCTATCGGGAGCCTCGACGGATCCAATTGGGTCTTCAGTTCAACTTCTAGGGCGGGCGTTCCGTGAGACGACAGAAAATGAATCTGACATATATGAGATCGGAAGCCACTTTCCTGGCATCAGCCGCGATTATCACGGTTCTCCTGCTCGTGCCGGCTGGTGCGGCCGCCCAGGGTGTGATTGACAGAGATCACGTTCCCAGCACGGAACGGACCGACCAGTTCGAGCGCCGCCGTGACAACATCGACGGCAACAACATTCGCGCGACGATCACGAACTGGGCGCAGACGGCGCAGTCGGGTGACCCCGCGGACTTCTGGTACGAGTGGCCCAAGAACACCAACCGACTGTACATCGCGCTGACACAGCTCTGGGTCGGTGCACGTGTCGCAGACCAGAACGGAGACTCTCTGTGGGTCGTGGACGTGGCGGATTTCCGAAGCAAGCCCGGTGAGGAGAACATCTCTTGGACCTTTGAGCCGATCAAGGGCTACGTGAACCCGAACCGCGAGCAGGGCGGCGGTTCAGACGGCATCGCGCAGTCGGATGAGCCAAACTCCTGGCCTCCTTTTTGGCCGGACAAGCTCGATGACGCCGACGACCCCGGCTGGTCGGGTTCGTGGAACGGATTCTTCGGCAAGGACATCTTTAACGCCGACCAGGAGTTCTTCTTTAAGGTCGGCGACGATCAGTACGATCGCTATCCGACGTACTTCCCCGACTCGACGGACCTTTCTCGGAAGGGTCTCGGCATTGTTGCAGACATCCGAATGCTTGCATGGAGCCAAATTCTGATCGACGATGCCGTCTTCATGATCCACGGCGTCAAGAACGACGGCTCCGAGGACATAGGGCAGGCTGCGTTCACGATGTGGCTTGCTGACTTCGTCGGTGGGGATGGTCAGGACGATATACCGTTCTTCGATCTTGAGGAAGACGTTGCGTTCATGACCGACGCCGACGGTATTGGTACCGAGCCGTTCGGTTCGGATCCGGTTGGGGAGGCGGTCTTCGCGTTTCTTGAGACACCCGGAAATGCCACCGACCGCATCGATAACGATGGGGATGGCTCGACTGTTGAGTGTGAGCCGCTGATTGGCGAGTGCAATAGCCCCGTCGTACCACAGTCGTTTCTCACGGGCGAAGACCAGCGCAACGGCATCGACGACAACGCGAACGGCCTGATCGACGAGAATACGACACACATCGCGTTCACCGGCGAGCAGGGCTCGAGCATCGGCGTTGGCTACGCGGACTTCATCGACAACGATGGCGACGGAGAATCCGGTGGCCCGATGATAACCGAATCCATGGTGGGTCAGGCGGGTGCCGACGTGTGGAACCGATGGCCACCCAATCCCGGCAGCGATGCGATCAGCCAGGGCCCGTCTGGACGTCCGATCGTTCACCTTGTTGGTGTAGGTGAGGAAGATCTCGGGCGGGGCTATCGCGACAACATCGACAACGACGACTCGCATGTTACTCCGACCGACGCCTTCCCGCTGCTTTCGGAGCCCGGTTCACCGGTCGTTACCCAAGCTATGGTTGATGAGGCGGCGGGCGACGCCTTCCGAAGATTCCGGGTCCCCGGAACGACGATCATTCTTTACGACCTGGGTTCCGAGGATCTCGGCAAGGCCTACGCTGACGGCATCGACAATGATGGCGACGGCGCCGTCGACGAGGGCATCGACGAGGGCATTGACGAGATGATCGATGAGAGCCGGTCGGACGGCATTGACAACGATGGCGATTGGAACGCCCTGCAGCATGACACGGGGCTGGATGGCGTACCGTTCAACGGCGATCCGGGCGATTCCGACGGCGTCCCGACCACAGGTGCGGGCACCGACTTCCCCGGCGAACGGAACATTGACGTGACGGACATCTCGGAGTCCGACCAGATCGGCATCACCAACGTCCAGATCATTCCGGCAGGGACGCTGAACCTGGGTACACAGGCAGATCGGCGACTCTATTTTACATACATGATCCCGGGAGATTTTGACGTCGAGCCGCCCCCGCCGGGTGAGAGCGACCTGGTCATCTCCAGTGGCCTCTTTCCGCTGAAGGCTGGCCAGACCGAGCGGATCTCGCTGTCCATTCAGATCGGACAGACTCGTGAAGAGGTCCTCGACACGCGCGACAAGGCGCTGCAAGCATACCTCGAGGATTATCAGTTCGCGCAGGCCCCGATCACGCCTGAGGTATCCGTCGTTCCGGGCGACGAGCGGGTCACGCTATACTGGGACTCCGCCTCCGAGGAGTCGTTCGACCAGTTCCTCGCGGGTCTCGGCAGAAATCCGAACGACTTTGAGGGCTACCGAATTTATCGCGCCACCGATCCGGCCTTCCTCGATCCGCGCATCATCACTGACGGTTTCGGCAACCTCCTATTC
>JAHHLP010000425.1 GCA_018679295.1 Rhodothermia bacterium | reverse complement strand
CTTGTTTGATGACTACCTCCGTCGCTTCCCCGATGTCGAGCGGCAACGTGCCGTTGGCCTGCTGCAAAGATTTGCTGCAGAGGACGCCGCGTATATCCAGCAACTGTGCTTCGTTCAACCTGAACGTGAAGCGAAGAGTGAACAGGTTTTAGCGACCTTGAGAACAGTGCTTGGGCAGAGATATCCCACGCTTGTCCTGCCGGAGGAGCGCGTAGCACCGTAGCAGTTCGGCGCGGGACGCAGACTCCTTAACCACCCGATCCCACGAGTGAAGAAGACGATCGTCAGAAAGGAACAATCATTCGTGCCAGCTGGGGACAGACCAAAGAAAGGGCTCGCTACGCCGAACGCAACGAGCCCTTCCCTCTCAACAGACTTCCACGGATCTAGGCATTGTCATCCGCGGCCTGCTCAATGCTTCTGGACACCTGACGCATCTCTCTTTCGAGCTCGGCCAACCGGGACGCTATCTCATCCCGCATATCCTCGAACTCGGCTTCAGAGGATTCCGCAAGCTTTGTCAGCTTTTCCGCGATCTCCTCTCTTTCAGCCTGAATCTCCTCGGCGGCCGCCTCAAATTCGGCTCTCGCAGCTTCGTCGACCGCCGCTAGCTGTTCTTGCATCTGCGCCACCTCGGTCTCGGCCTGCTGTAGCTCCTGGCGAGCTTCTCGTTCGAATTCCTCTCGCTGCTGAATGGTGAACCAGCGGAGGTCCGAAAGGTCGTGCTCCAGTTCAGACATCAACCGCCGAACCTCCTGCTTGGCTTCGGTCGCAGATTGTTCGGTCGAGGACTCGAGGTCTGCCAGCGCGGCATCCAAATCCGCTCCGGTCTCGCGAAGCTCGACTGCCATCTCGTTCGTTTCATGACTTATCTCTGACACGGCGTCACTGGCATCGCCTTCAAGTTCGGAGAGGGTGGTCTGCACACGACTGCTCAACTGCTCTGCATTGGCCCGCACTTCCGTGAGCTCGGCCTCCAGTTCAGCGGCTTGGCGTTCCGCTTCCTGATCCGCACAGCCTGTCAATAAGGCTCCGCTGATCGCAAGCATGGTTACATATCTAGATATTCTCATGGCGACTTACTGAATGAATGGGACTGATGTTCAGATCGGAATCACCCAATCATCCAGAGAAACGCAGTGACCGTGCGTCAAGATTGTAGGCCACTGAGCGACTTAGCGGTGCGGAATCGATGTTGAGCCGCGTAAGAATGCTTGCAAGCGACCTGCCAGCTTCCTCCTACAAGATCCTATCGCCGGCCGCACCGAAAGGATGCAGCTATTCAGATGCGGTTAACGGGGGCCGCATTGTCCCACCATCACCGGGAATTCTCCGCGCTCGTCGTAGCGATTAAACGATCAGGTCGTTTTCGAGCGCATATCGGGCCAGCTCGGCATTGCTACCCATCTTCATTTTATCGAGGACGCGTGAGCGATACGTGCTTACCGTTTTGACACTCAAGGAAAGAGCCTCCGAAATCTCCGTGACGGACTTCCCTTCTGCCAGCTGGACCATCACCTGGAACTCCCGATTTGAAAGAATTTCGTGGGGCAGCTTGTCCGGGTCACCATCCAGCAGCTTCACAAGCACGTCCGCCGCAGCCGGGCTTACATACCGGTTTCCGCTGGCCACCCGCCGAATAGCTGTTACGAGTTGATCCGGGGCGCTTTCCTTTGTGAGATAACCCGAAGCACCTGCCCGGAGAACGCGCACCGCGTATTGCTCTTCACTGTACATGCTCAGAACAAGCACGGGCACGTCGGGGAACTCGGCACTCAACTGCTGAAGCGTTTCAAAGCCGCCCTTATCCGGCATATTGATGTCGAGCACGACCACGTCGAACTCGTCAGCGCGCATCAGATCGATGACCTCCGAGCCGTTCGAAGCCTCGGCGGCGACCTCAAGATCCATGGCTTCCGATATGATCTGTACGAGGCCCTTTCGAACAACCGCATGGTCGTCCGCTACGAGAATTTTGGTCATGTGCCCTTCAAACGTTATTTCCCGATTCGGTCGGGAGCGTTACGACAACCCGGGTTCCACCACTAGGCGCATCCAGAAACTCGATCTCACCGCCCCAAGGTGCAAGTCGTTCGCGCATTCCGAGTACACCAAGCGAACTACTCAGGGCATTAACCGATTTCCCAATTCCAACGCCGTCGTCTTCCACTACCATGACGAATTCTCCATTCTCTCGCTCGATCGATGCCGTGACCGACGAAGCATCTGCGTGCCGAGCAACGTTCGTCAACAGCTCCTGGAAGACACGGAAAACTGCCGTTGATTGGTTTGCATCCAGACCGCCCCCGCCATCGGTGAGGTCATCGAAGTTGCATGCAACACCTGTTCGATGTTGATACTTCATCATTTCCCATTCGAGCGCGGCCTCGATGCCAAGATCGTCCAACACGCCCGGACGGAGGTCAGACGAAATACGTCGAACCACATGTACCGTCTCGTCGATACCGTCTTTCATCGTGTCCAGACGCGATCGTAGCGTATCAATGAGCTGTTCCGGGACCAGTCTTTCGATCATGGCCACATCCATCCTGAGACCGGTGAGTGCCTGGCCCAGTAGGTCGTGCACCTCACGTGAAAGTCGCGAGCGCTCTTCCTCTCGGACTTTCTGAAGTCTCGCCGCCAGGCGCCGAAGCTGTTCCGATTTCTCAACCAGCTCGGCTTCAACGCGCTTACGCTCCGAGATGTCGCGAATGATTCCTCCGAAGTACGACCGGCCGCCCACCTCCCATGTCGAGAGAGACAGTTCTATTGGAAACTCTTCTCCAGACTTTCGGCGACCGACAATTTCGATCGTCTTGCCGATCAGTTTGTGCTCCCCCGAAGTTGCAGCGCGGTAGAGGCCTGCAGTGTGAGCGTTATGGTACCGATCCGGCATCATTCGGGTAAGAGACTCTCCTTCAATCTCCTCGAGCTCGTAGCCAAATATCCGGGTTGCACTCTCGTTCCAGCCCACGATACATCCGGCGTCGTCGATCGTCACGATGGCTTCGACGGCGCTATCGGTTAGCGCCCGCGTTCGCTCTTCAGCGAGCCGAACCTCCAGTTCCGCATTCTTCAACCTCGTGATATCGAGTGCAGTACCGGACATCCGCACAACTTGTCCGTCTTCATCGACGTCGACGGTGCCGTTACCCTGTATGTATCTCACCGAGCCATCGGGCCGGACAATTCGATGCACGTGCGAGTACGATCGGTGATCACCCATCGCCTTCTCGATCACTGACATCATACCGCCTCGATCGTCCTCGTGGATGCATGACAGGTACTTCTCGTAGTCGATTCCGTCAGACGGGTCCAGGCCGTACAACTCAAACAGCTGGTCCGTCCAATGCAAACGTCCGGTGACGGGGCTCCATTCCCAATACCCAAGCCCCGCGATTCGCTGCGCAGCAAGGAGCTTCCGGTCTCGGTCAAGCAACTGATGGCGCACCCGTTCGCGTTCGATGACTCGACCCAACTGCGTGCCCACGATCGTCATCGTGTCAAGCAAGCGGGTGTTGGGCGGTATCACCTCCGCAGCAAAGAAATCCATGACAGCTACAACTTCATTCTGCGCCATAACGGGAAACGATATTGCAGCACCGACGTTGAGCTGACCAACCAGATCGTTTCGCATGAATCTGGGGTCTTCACGAACGTCGGGGATCCACTCGGCGACGCCCGATTCAAAGACGCGTCCAATGAGACCGGTTGTTGGATCAAAACCACCCTCGACCGTCGCTCTACGAATAACCTCGTACCTCTCGTCCATGGGACCGAGGATCACCTTTACGGGGCCATCGGGATCCTCTTTGACGAAAGCATGCCCGACTCGCCAACCCGTGAACTCGCCAATCACGCGAAGCGCGAACTCGAACGCATCCTGCACCGAGTGGGCCTCGTTTGCCGCAATCGCAACGTCCCTAAGCAGGCGCACGCGATCGAGCCGCCGACCGTCTTGACCAACGGACGGTTTAGCATCCGCTCCTTCCATCAACGTGTCGGCATCAGTCATGCAGGTAACCACCTACGGCGTACCACCTCTTTCGGCAATAACACCGCATCATGAGCAACCGCGACAAGCCATTTTCGGCGCAGCCCCTGTAGGGCAATCGCACCCTGCAAGAAATATCCTACACCCGCCCGATCGACAGGCTTACGTTGGTTGCAGATCGAGACTACGATCAGGTCCACGAAACACCCGTTCATAGACATCGATATATCGCCGACTCCTTTTAGGAGGAGGGCGCACTCTATTTGACGATTAGCGCTCATCTAGAAAGAAATTCCGACATCCTCTTCGAGCCAAAGGTCGGACATCGCTTGATTGAATCAGAATAGAAAGCAAATCTATGGAAACGGAAGCAGCAATCTCGAACATCACTGACAAATTGCAGGAGTGGGCGGACCAGATCATCGTGATGCTGCCAAATGTAGTACTTGCTGTATTCATAGTCCTGATTGCCTGGCTTGCCGCTCGGCTCGCCCGAAAAGGCGCAACGAAAGTTCTAACTCGAGTAACGCCGTACAAGCAGGTCAACTGGCTACTCTCCACTGCAGCATACATCTCTGTACTGGCGATCGGTACGTTCATCGCACTCGATGTCCTGGAGCTGGAAAAGGCTGTGACGTCACTGCTCGCTGGAGCGGGTATCGTGGGTCTAGCGCTCGGATTCGCTTTTCAGGATATTGCATCCAACTTCATGTCGGGAATCCTGATTTCATTCAGGCGACCCTTCAAGCACGGCGACATTGTGGAGACAAATGGATTCTCGGGATCCGTCCACGATGTGAACCTTCGATCCACCGTGGTCAGGACGTTCCAGGGTCAGAACGTCATAATTCCCAATAAGGATGTTTATCAGAACCCTCTGACGAACTACTCCAAAACCGGGAAGAGACGCATAGACCTCGCGTGCGGCGTAGCGTATGGAGACGACCTCGCAGTAGCGCAGAAGACAGCGGTCGAGGCCATAGAAAGCCTCTCCGAGCGTGATAGCGACCGAAACGTCGAGTTCTTCTACACTGATTTCGGCGGAAGCTCTGTCGACTTTCAGGTCAGGTTTTGGATCGATTTTGAGAAACAAACTGACTACCTGAAGGCGCAGAGTGAGGCAATTAAGCAACTTAAAAATGCTTTTGATGAGAAGGGCCTTACAATTCCCTTCCCGATCCGCACCCTGGATTTCGGTGTGGTTGGAGGGGAGAGGCTCGCCGAGGCTCTGCCGGCGGCACTCACAGATGGTCGCAACGGAATGGCCAGCGAAGAGAAATAGGGATTGTCGTACGCACCTCGAAATCGGAGTCGAAACCGGCTCCTGCCTCCAACGAATGAGAACTGATCATAGATAGCCTTACGAATTGAAGCTGTGGACACCACTGATATTCGGGTGGTAGTGTGTGACGATGCCGACGCTATTCGATCGCGGCTCGTGGGAATGATACGTCGACTCCCCCACGTAACGGTGGCTGGAGAAGCGCGAACTGCTCGCACCTCCGTTGACTTGATCAAGAATGTTGAACCCGACGTCGCGATACTCGACATTGCGCTGCCGGACGGAAACGGGATTGATGTCCTGCGTGATGTCAAGGCCGATCTCCCGGACCTGACAGTGATAATGCTGACAAATCACGCAAATGCTCTTTACAGGAGAGCCTGTCTGCGAGCCGGCGCGCAATACTTCTTCGACAAGTCCGCAGAATTCGATCGCCTCGCGAGTGTCCTCTCGCAACTCACCAAGGGTGACGACGCAGCCACCTGTTAGTAAGAGTACACCGCCCTGGCGCATTGCCAGGACGAACAGTAGGACTGATCCGTCAATCCCACCGTCGACGCTCCTACTCCAGCTTGGGCGGTATCTGACCTTGCGTTCAAGCTGTGCCTACTGTGATTACTCGACGCCGCAGTTAACCTAAAGTAGTGACAGTCTGATCGCCGATCGACGGGCAATCACTTCGAGCACATGTCAAACTCGTGGAAGAGGCAAAAGAAATGTTAAGAGCAGCAATCGCATTACTCATCTTCGCGCTGGTAGCAGCGTTCCTTGGATTTGGTGGCATTGCTGGTGCGGCCGCCGGAATCGCCAAGATTCTGTTCGTCGTATTCCTCGTTCTATTCGTCGTCGCACTGGTCGCGAACGGTTTTAGGGCCGCGACATGAGTTTGACAGAGGGTTCAACCGTTCTAATTGTGCAGGACACCAATTCGCTTAATACGATCAAGAGACAAAGCAGAAACGTGAGAAACAGTCAGACATCAAACAATACCGAATCGAACCGCCCAGATGCTGCTGAGGAACAACACGAAACACAACTGGAGAACGCCTACCAACAGCAGATTGAAGGCAACTGGAAGCAGTTCTCGGGCCGCGTCCGGGAAGCGTGGGGTGTACTCACGGACGATGATGTCGACCGTGCTGAAGGAAGAGTGGATCAGCTCGTGGGCACGATCGAGGAGAAAACTGGTGAAGCCCGTGCAGCAATCGCCCGAAAACTCAACGAACTGGCCTCCTCGATCCAAGGATGATTGTCCGTTCTTATCAGCTTGAGGAAAAATTGGGGGTAATACATATGAAGGCAGCAACAATCATTGGCGTCATACTTCTCGTTGCGGGAGTCATTGGCTTTGTGGCGGGAGGAATCTCATACACCACAAGTGAGCAGGTCGTAGATATGGGTCCGATAGAGGTTGAAGCCGAGGAGACGAAATCATTTCCCTCGACTCCGCTCGCATCGGGCATCGCCCTTCTTAGCGGCGCAGCTCTCGTTTATGTTGGGCAGAAGAAATCCTGACCATAGACCTGAATTCAAAAAAAGGCCGTCGACGTTCGGAGCGTCGGCGGCCTTTCTTATTTCTACTGGCTCATACTCGGCTAATCGGAGTCAGAACCTGAATCGGTGCCGCCGTGGTCAGCAATCCAACGCCACGTGCCCTCCTCGTTTACCAGGATGTCGGTCCATCTATCTCGGCTCACTTCCATCGTGCCGTCGAATATCGTGTAGGTGTAATAGTGGACGATGGCGACGTTTCCCAGGAGAATCACGTCTAGGGGCCGAAACTCGGCAGCACTTACGGACAGGTTGTCCATGTAGAACCGTCCGAGCGTCAAGAAGTTGTTTTTACCTCTCAGAACCGGGTCTCCATACAGCCAGCCACTGAAGTCGTCATGGATGCAGTCGACGATTCCCTCGAACTGGTCGCTGTTAAAGAAGTCAATACACTGTTCGACTCGATCCAGAACCTGTCGCTGTTCGGGAGTCCAGTCTTGGGCAAACGTTGCCGGCACCGTCGTCACAAACAGGGCCGCGATCAGTCCACTCCTTCGTATAGAGCCTGTCATCAAAGTACCCTCGCATCGATTCGTAATACTCGTGGCTAAGAAACGACGGGGTACGACAAAGCACAAGGAAGCTGCGTCGAGGAGCGTCCAGGTTCACAGTGAGAGAAATGTGTTAGGCTTCTACACGAGCCCTATGTTCACGCAGCATCTTCCCTAGCCGTTCGAACTCCTTCTTCCGTTCGGCGGTGAGGCGCTGAATCTCACGCAGATCAGACTCGCTTTCTTCAATACGGGCCCGGAGCAGTTCCAGTTCATTGTAACGGCTGCGCGACAATGCCGCCAAGCCCTCGAGATTCTCCACTTGAATCCTGAAGCTTCGAGCCGTGCGCGCTTTGTCCATGAATTGCCTGCGCAGCTCCTTGAGCTCATTCTCGACCGCCGATCGCTGCTTAAGAACCTCTTCCACTTATCCCTCCTGGTGGGTAATTGATATGACGAGTCTATGTAAGTGTAAACGCGGCCATAGTTCCACTGAAGTAGCCAAAATCATCGATTTTCTCCTGTCAGGTAGTCCCCTACACCGCTACAATGTGAATCCCTCACCGGCATTTGGACGCCGGTGGTTTAACTGTCTTTGATGCGCTTCTGCCGGGCGCTCGTGAACGGCGCACCAGAAACGAAACCGGAGTCGAGATGGCATTGAGAAGACACCTTAGACCTCTCATACCTGCAGCGTTCACAGCCTTGCTGCTGACCGCCTGCGGCAACGAATACACGTTTGAGTCCAATCCAGGGCCCATCGACACGACTGGAACGAACGCCAAGGTCCTCGGGACGTGTTTCATGGATGGAGAAGACTGCGTGTCGACGTATATCGATTTGGGGCCGTATGAAGATCATCCGCCGCTGGAAAAAACCGGTACAGTGATTCCCGTTTACATCTTTCCCTCTGTTTCCGATGCAGACGGCGGCATTCCCAACCCCTTTGACCCGCTCGGACTCTACAATCCATTCAGGCTGCAAAACAATGTCTTCGCCGGCGACGGTCGCGTGTGGGGGATGTGGCTCGTGTATAGCGACAAGGTCAGTCTCACGGCAAATCCGAGACCGGGCGTAACCCTATGGGGAGTTGGAGCCGATCCCGAGGCAGAACGCGTGCGCGATCTCTTCCTGAATCCGATCAGGAGCGAGGCAGAATTGTTGACACTCGTGGATGCTGGAGACCTGCGGATCGAGGACACCGGTCTGGCAACGGACTGCCCCATCACGCCTGCGCGGCGGGGGGATATCGTGGTCAACCTAAATCCGCGGTTCTCTCTCTGCGCGCACTAGGAGGGGATCGACAGCAGGAAGGCCACCCCAGTTGCTGGTGATTCGGCTACGGCAAAGCCAACCGGTCAAAGGATCGGCATCTTCGATTGATTCGGCACGGGCTCCAGCGGCGGCGTGTTGGGAGCGTCAACGGTAGATATGTCAACGCTTCGCCGCGCCCATTGCACCGCGTTGGCGATAATTCTCCTGACGTTCTTGTCGTAGTAGGTACGATACGTCTCGTGGCCGGGGCGAAAATAGACGACGCGACCGTGCCCTCGCTGCCACGTGCAAAGGGACCGGAACACCTCACCGCCCTGAAACCACGAAATCATGAGCACTTCGTCGGGTGTAGGAACGTCGAATCGTTCCCCGTACATCTCCTCTCTGTCAAGCTCGAAGTAATCGCCCACGCCCTGCAGAATCGGATGCGACGGCTCGAGATTCCAGAGTCGCTCTTTCTCGTCGGCTTCACGCCACTTGAGCGAGCAATTGGTACCCATCAGCTGCCTGAATATCTTCGAGAAGTGCCCGGAGTGGAGCACGATCAATCCCATTCCGGAAAGAACCTGCTGGTACACCCTGGCAACCACTTCGTCGGCCACTCGATCGTGGCCCTTGTGCCCCCACCAGACAAGGACGTCGGTGGCAGCAAGCACCTCCTTCGTAAGACCGTGCTCCGGCTGGTCGAGGGTTGCGGTTCGACACGACGCCGAAGTGTATTCCTGTATTCCTTCTGCAACGGCCGTATGAATGCCGTCTGGATAGATATCCGCTACGACTTCGTTCTCCCGTTCGTGAAGGTACTCGTTCCAAATGGTCACGTTGACGGATTGATCGTTTCTCATCTTCGGGATTCGGCTATTGCAATTTGTGGATCATCATCAATCTAGATACCAGGTCCGTTGACTACCTTCGCCACGGAAGTCCTGGTGCATCGGAGGGCGGGTTCTCGATATCCCAGCCTCGCCCCCATCGGCTCGACCGGATGCGCCACTCGCCGTCTTCCTCGACCGCGTCAACGTAGAAGTGATAGAGGTCTGCACGCAGCGACCCCAGCTGTTCAACACCCGAGATCGGACTGCCGGCCATCGCAACAAAGACAACCATCTGAGCCGAGCTGGAATCTGGAAGATCAATCTGCGGCGTCCGCGTCAGCAAATAAATCGAACGATGTGCCGACAGGTAGTAGTTGAGCAACATCGACAGGGATTGCTTGTTGTTGCCGCGATCGTCCTTGTAGTCATCAGAGAGCAACTCACTGAAGCCCTTGACGTCACCCGCCTCCGCGAGTTCCTCGGCCTGGTCGATCATTGCCCGCACGCGAGCTTCTACCGGCGACTCCGGCGATTGCGAGCAGGCGGCAACCAGCAGGGTCGCCAGCAAGATCCCGCACGGCATCCAACGGTGTGGACGGCCTTGACTGTCAGTGCGCGTGCTCAACCGGGTCCTCGGAATGCTGATGTGTGGCAGACTTGGCTTCTGAATCCGCATCGGAGTGACTCGGTACCTCGGAATCGGCAATCATCTCGTACGACCCTCTAACCTCCCGGAGGTAGTGAAGCCGATCGACCTGGTATAGCTCGTCGGATGCGTTCGCGCTGGGCCACTCGTTCGAGTCGTCAGGAATGAACACGCCCCCGAGCAGACCCATTCCTCCATCC
>JAHHLP010000475.1 GCA_018679295.1 Rhodothermia bacterium | reverse complement strand
GCCCTGGTCGAAGTCGGCCTGCCGGAGGAGGTCGGTCTTTTGAGATGCTTGAGCGGGCGACAGATCTTCCCGGTTCGCAAGCAGACGCTCCTCGTTTTCGACACCGCCTTTCACGCCCATGGTTGCGTCGAGGCGCTTGCGTCGATAGTTCATGTCGAACTCCAAGTCGACAGACCTCCGGGTGAAGTCCGTATCGAAAAACAGCGCTTCGTCCGGCGCTCGCGACGTCCGTACGGTTCGTCGGTTGACTCCCACCCGAATCAGCGAAGAGGCGGTCATGTCACGGGCAATGGAAGTCCGCAGGTTCCCGGAGATCACGAGCGTGTCGCTCCGGGTGGCCTCGACAGATTCTGAGGTTGCACCCTGTTCGGACCGGTTCAGGAACGACACGGCCTGGTATGAGTCGCGCCGAGCGCTTGAGGCGTAGACGGACGTCGAGAAGCTGAGATTTTCTTTGCTGCGAACGGCCGAGCCTTGAAGCAGAAGGTCGGTTGCCTGCCGCGGGGCGAGCGACTTCCAGGAGCCCGAACCCGCTGCCGACAGTCGCCAGTCTTCTGCCGGGCTGTTCTCAAATCGGACCAGACCTCCCACCGAGGGACCAGCATCGGTCCTTAGTGGAGCGGGGTCACCATCCACGGGTGCCCCCGGGCGGCTGTCAACCGATGCGCCTAGTCGCGGCTCAACCGTAATCTCCGGCGAGGCGCGGAAACGCATCCCGACGGCTGCCGACGCATTGAACACGCGACTCAAACTGTACCAGCCAAGGGTACCCTGCACTGTCGGAACAATACTTCTCCCGGCGACCGATTCGGCCTTCAGCAAGAGCCGATTCTCGTCGCGGATACTGAGATTGTCGTTGAACAAGACGAACGCGTCCGACACGAATCGATTGGCGGCTGACACCTTCCAATTTCCGAACTGGTCATCGACATTGAGCATTCCGAGCCACCGGTAGCGACTGATGTCGCGCTCTATACCCGTGGATACTCTGTAGGAGGTGCGGGAGGGGCCTTCCGATATCCCGCCGGGTGTCTGGGCCGACGCGCTCTGGGACACGCACGTGAGCAGCAAAACTCCCGATCCGAAGACGATATACCGAATGACGCGAGTTCGATTTGACAAGGCTCAACCTGGCGGCCAGTTCAGCTGCCGACCCCCAATAAGGTGGAGGTGCAAATGCGGTACGGACTGCTGACCGTGTTCTCCACAGTTGTACACCGTTCGGTACCCGTTGGTAAGTCCCTCCTCGGCAGCGATCCGGGTGGCGACGAGCGACAGGTGCCCGACGAGCTCGCCGTCGTCTTCAGTGATGTCGTCGAGGCTGGGAATGGGTTTCCGAGGGCAGATGAGAATGTGCGTTGGAGCTTGTGGGTTAATATCCCGAAATGCGAAGCATTGATCGTCCTCATAGACCATCTCGGATGGTATCTCGCCGTTAGCAATTTTCTGGAAAAGTGTTTTCTCGGCCATCTGATACGGTCACGCAATTAATGAAAAAAACCCCGGACAAAGACTTACAAACGTATTGGTCGTTTTGGACGATTTAATTATATTGGTGCAACAAATAATTTTGCACGCGGTACGCTAGGCTACATCCGGCACACCGGTAGAAATCAAAATGGCGAAAGTTTACGTCACCCGCAAAGTCCAGTTTAATGCTGCCCACAGGCTGCACAATCCGGAGAAATCGGACGAGTGGAATCGCCGTACGTTCGGCAAGTGTAACAGTCCTAACTGGCACGGACACAACTATACACTGGAAGTTACCGTCGTGGGCGATCCAGACCCGGAAACGGGATACGTAATTGACCTCGGTGACCTCAAAAAGTTGGTAAACGAGAAAGTGGTGTCCAAAGTAGATCACGCCAATTTGAACCTGGACGTGGATTTTATGGAGGGCGTTCTGCCCTCGACGGAAAACTTTGTGATAGCGATTTGGAACGAGCTTGAAGATCACATTCCGAGCGGCCAGCTGCATAGCCTGCGGTTGCGAGAAACTGACAACAATTCGGCTGAATATCGTGGGGAATAGTCGGCCGCCAATTGTTTATTCTGGAGGAGTTCTACTATGATTGACAGTGGTTCATTGACCGCGGTGCCCGTGCACACAAACGGGTCATCATCGACGGAGGATAAATTGTACGAGCGGCAAGACAAGTACGACCCGGAGACGACCGGCAATCTGGCGGGTCATGTCGGAGAGATATTGGGCCTGATAGGAGAAGATCCGGACAGGGAGGGTCTTCTGAAAACGCCGGAACGGGTTGCAAAAGCGTACCAGTTCCTGACCCACGGATACCGGACCGACCCCGCAGCGATCCTGCGCTCAGCGATGTTCGAGGAGGACTACAGCGAGATGATTGTAGTCAAGGATATCGAGGTCTACTCTTTGTGCGAGCATCACATACTTCCCTTCTTCGGCAAGGCGCATGTGGCTTACATCCCAAATGGTCGAATTGTTGGCCTCAGCAAGATCCCTCGTGTGGTCGACGTGTTTGCACGCCGCTTGCAGGTGCAGGAACGATTGACCATCCAGGTTCGCGACGCCATTGAAGAGGTTCTCGAGCCAATCGGCGTCGCGGTTGTCATCGAAGCGCAGCACCTCTGCATGATGATGCGCGGAGCAGAAAAACAGAATTCGTGGACGACCACCAGCGCGATGAGCGGACAGTTCCTGAATCCCGCTACAAGGTCCGAGTTCATGCGGTTGATCAACGGATCGTAGGGCCGACCGGTCGTTCCGCCGACTAGATAACGCGATAGGTAGAAGAGGGACTCGGGTTTGCCCACAGCATTCATCACGGGGGCGAGTCAAGGGATTGGCGCCGCAATAGCCCGCCACTTTTCGCGTCAGCCGGACGCGAAGATCGCCTTGGTCTCCCGAACAAAGGAGAAGCTAGTCGCCGTTTCGGAGGAGTGTGTCGCGGCCGGCGCCGAGGCGTTGGTTCTCCCGTGCGATGTCACCGATCCGGCCGCGGTCGCGGATATCAGTGATCGCGTGCTCGATGAGTGGGGAGCGCCCGATCTTCTGGTCAACAATGCAGGTCAGTTCGTTCCCGGCAGCATTTCGGAAACGTCCGCTGAGGACTTTCGCTATCAGATCGATGTGAACCTGAAC